>NZ_JBLZFX010000024.1:0-68258 GCF_050753345.1 Alkalinema pantanalense CENA528
GGTTGAAGCCCTGGTTCTCTCACTGATTCAATCTCTAATCCCTAATATGATGCTAAATTACCTGCTTTTTCACGATTCTTGGTAAAACTCTTTATTTTTTTAAGCCTGAGTAGTTACAAAAGAACACATTGATGGGAATGGGAAAATTCCAAAACGATCATACGATCGAATGGAAAACGTCAATAAAACCTCAACCACCACTCGCCCCCGCCCCAAATCCTCCAGCAACTTCCCAAACTTTTGGATTTTGTTTGGCACTGGACTCGCGATCGCCCTACTGATTTACTGGCTCAAACGATAACAAACCCCACACAACACGCTTGGAAAATTAGCGATCGCTAGGGTGATCCTGTAGCCAGGTTTGCAGGTCAGCGATCGTTGTGAAATCCAACAGCGCTTCGGCAAGGGCTTCCAGGTTAGACAGCGATCGGGCTTCCAAGGTCGCTGAAATCCCCTCCGGCAAAGTCCCCAAGCGTCGAGTCAATAGCCGCAATACCAGCGATCGGCATTCCTTCTGCTGACCTTCTTCCCGGCCTTCTTCCTTCGCTTCTTGATAAAAGCGGGTTTCTTGGAGTGTAATGCCGAGCATGGCTTCTACCTCGCGACGACTTAGATGGGTGAACTTGTAGGCCAATATTGTGGTGATTATTTCCATAATGCCACGCCGATCGCGTTCTGGCAGCTCCGTTTGGCTCGATCGGGTCAGTAAATTGCGGGCAGCTTGGGGAATCGTCGCGTCATCCAGAATCGTCAACACCATGAGGGCAACGCCCAAGGGCAAATCCTCAAGCTCGCCTAATTCATCCAGATAAACACGGTGAACACGGGAACCGTGGAGCAGATCTTCGTAGGGGGAAATTGCAGATTGTTCGATCGTTCTGGTGGGATAGACAATGACGGCTTGCCAATCAGTAAAGCGCTGCCGTTGGCGGTAGAAGTAGAGAAAGGATTCGCCAAAGAGCCGCTCGTAAAGTTGCTCATCGCGCTGGAATTGCACTTCGCAGAAGTAGACAGTCGCAGGCGGTTGGTCTTCGGGGGGAAGAAAGACACCATCGATCTCGAATTTGGCTTCCTTAACCGCAACGGAGTAGAAGCGGTATTGCGCCGCGTGATAACAAATCAACCTGTGATTGCAACACATGATGATCCCCCTAAATCCCCCTTCAAAAGGGGGACTTTGGAAGAATTTGGCTAAATTCCCCCCTTTTGAAGGGGGGCTAGGGGGGATCGGATCTGTAGCATTGATAAATCAATTGCGCCGCGTGGGTGGGAGCAGTACCCAGGAGGTCAAACAGGAGAGTCGGGTTGGTTTGGAAGAGTTTGTAGAAGATAGTATCTCGCCGCATGGTGGGCTGAGTAGCATTGTGAAATTGAATTAATTCAATAGTACTATATCCTGAATCCTGCGAATCAATCATGTAACAGCATCCAGGCTGAAGTAGATCCAAAGAATGCATCGATGTCAATGGGAGAATTCAAAAAAAATCGTACGATCGAATGTAAAATATCCGTTTGCAATAGCAGAATGAGCAATAGTGAATGTATCAAATTCTCCACCCTGCTGTTTTCTTGCCCCACAGTCAACGCGAGGAGAGCGTTTGAATTGGTTAGAATAGAGAAGTCTTGAATCAAGGCAAACTGTGCGGCGAGCTTGTTGTAAGGAGCAGTGCAATGGGTCTATTCGATGATGTCAGCCAATTTCTAGAGGATCGGATTGACGAATTTCTCAAAAATAATCCCCATCTGGAACTGCAAGCCCTAGAAGAAAAACTCTACCAACAGGAGCAGGAAACGGGTCGCCTACTGGCCGATCTGCGATCGCGCATTCAGCAAGTCGAGCAAAAAATTCGGGAAACGGCCCAGGACGTGCAGCGCTGGCATATGCGCATCGAAAAAGCCAAGACGGCTAATCGGCGCGATTTGGCGGAACCTGCCCAGGCCCACGAAGCCTCCTTAATCCGCACAGGCAACCAACTATGGGGCCAGATGGAACTCCTGCGCGATCGGGTCAAGCAAACGGAAGAATTGCAAAAGAAAATTCAGGGGCAGCGGCAAGAGGTCAAGGCAAAGTTGGCGCAGGTGCAGGCCCAGCAGGCGGCTCAGCAAGCGGCCCAGCCCAACCCGGCTCCCAATGCAACCTGGAAGGCAACCTGGAACCAAATTCCCCGTATGAATGTGAATCCGGCTGATCCGTTGGAGAAACAATTCCAAAATTGGGAAGCGGAGGAGGAGTTACAACAACTCAAACGCAAGATGGGTCAGTAATTAGCAAGGTTAACGGGTATGAAGGGTTCAAACTACGCGCTGCCGAACTGGATTGTCCTCGATCGCAGTTTGCAGGAATGGTTACGGGAGGATATCGGACGGGGCGATCGGGCAACGCAGGCGTTGGGTCTGGGCGACGGTGCAGCAGGGCAACAGCTAAGCCAAGCGTTGTGGATTGCTAAGGCTGATGGGGTCATTGCGGGATTACCGATCGCGGGACGGGTGTTTTACCTCTTGGATCAAACCGTTGAATTTATTCCCCAGGTGGCGGAGGGGGAATTTGTCAGGGCGGGAACCCCGATCGCCCAGATGACGGGTTCCTTTGATGCGTTGCTGTCGGGGGAACGGGTGGCGTTGAATTTGGTCATGCGGCTGAGTGGCATTGCCACAGCGACGCGGCAGTTCGTTGAGAAGATTCAAGATCTGCCGACGCAGTTTGCAGATACCCGCAAAACAACACCGGGACTGCGGATTTTAGAAAAATATGCCTCCCAGGTGGGCGGGGCGGTGAACCATCGCATGGGGTTGGATGATTCGGCGATGCTGAAGGATAACCACATTGTGGCGGCAGGGGGGATTGGCCCCGCGATCGCGCAGGTGCGGAAAACGTTGCCCTATCCATTGACGATCGAGGTGGAGACGGAAACGTTGGAGCAGGTGGCGGAGGCGCTGACCCACGGGGCGGATATCATTATGCTGGACAACATGCCGCTGGAACGGATGCGGGAGGCGGTGCAGAAGATTCGGGCCTACAGTCCACGGGTGAAGATTGAGGCGTCGGGGAATGTAAGTTTGGAAACGATTCGATCGATCGCGGAAACGGGGGTGGATTTTATTTCCAGTAGTGCGCCGATTACCCGTGCGCCTTGGTTGGATATCAGTATGCGATTTCGATCGGCTTGAAACAGCGTTGCGACTACAAGACCAAATGATTCAAACTTTGCCATGCTACTGCGAAGAAGACTTCGACGTTATAGTTTGTATCTAATGTGCTAGCTCTACTGGATTAACTTCTATGGATTTCAAGCCTAATCCGAGTTCTTTTAAGAGGAAAAATAACTGCTGTCCACGATTCTCGATCGCTGGCGTGGAGATCGAGAATTGTTCAACCCACCTGTCACTTTTGCCTTTTGCCTTTGCAACATTTTGTAAGGCATTCTGAAAGAGATCGAGATCTCCTTCTTCTAAGGCTGCGTTGAGATATTCGATCGCCGGTTCAGAGTCTTGCAAATATTGAAGTAATTCTTGTTCGTAAGGTTTACTTTTAGGCATTATTCCGATTCCTATATTTCGTAGTGTGAGGTTTCCCCTAAGCGGCTTCGGGTGTTCCTTCTACACGAACCTTCATTCCAACGCAGCTCAGGAAGGTAATTAATTGTTCAATTGTGAATTCTCCAATGTTTCCTTGTAATAAGGCTTCAATTCGATCGACTGAAGTTTGACAGTGAGTTGCGGCTTGCTCGATTGTCCATTGCTGGGTTTCGATGTAACGACGGATTTGGAGAACGAGATCGGCACGAATGATTAAGTGTTCAGCTTGTTGGGGCGGAAAACCTAGATCTTCAAAGATATTGGTGGCTTCTGGGGTGAGTAGGGATTTAGTCATGGGACGGGTTCTCCTGACTGTACGATCGCAGTTGACCCATGAAAGGTCATTTCTAGGCTACTGCGGGTAGAACTTCGACTCGAATTTTCAGACCTGCAGGGGTGAGCATGGTGATTAACTGTTCGATCGAAAACTGATTGATTTTGCCTTGGTGGAGAGCGTCTAGGTTTGCGTTGGAAGTTCCAAGCTGGATCGCGGCCTGTTCGGAAGACCAGTTTTGCGTTTCAATCAGCGTTGTAATTTGATCCATCAATTCCGATCGAATTCTCAGATTTTCAGCTTCTTCAACTGAAAAACCAAGGTCTAAAAATACGTTTTGTGCGCCATCTTGAATTTCACGGTTCATGCTCGTCTCTAATTTTATCGATGTTGCAGGAAGCGATCGGGAAATGATGAATAAACTGCACGATCGGTCTTTATGGAAGTAATTCTAAATACGGAAGTTGTTTGGGCTGAATCAAACTAAAGTGACGTCGATCGAGCGTGAGGATTTGAGGGATTTGATAACGTTCAGCTAGTGCAATGATTGTAGAATCTACAATGCCTAGGGGGACTCCTTGATACTGTGCCATGATTTTCAAGGCGTTTTGGATATCTTGTAAGTCAACCGTTTGATAGGTGTAATAGCAATCAGTTAGATCTTGAAAAAAGGCTCTAGCGGAAGGTTCACCTAAATATTTGCTGGCTAGGTAATCAATTTCGGGTAGTGTGGTTGCTGGAACCATTAGCTGATATTGCTGAAAGATTCGAATGGCTGCTTGATGATGTCGATCGCTGCGATCGAGTAGAGCAATGATGCCACTGGTATCAGCTAGTGCGAGAGGTCTTGCCATAGCCGATCATGAGTTTGTTCGGAGAGGGTGGTGAGGCCGCTGTTGCCGCTACCGATCGAGGGTGGGAGGGGCGTATGTTGTTGCAGGTAGGTTTCGATCGCGGTTTGGATGAGCTGGTCGAAGGGGGTTCCTGTTTTTTGGGCGAGGTTTTGAAGGGATTGGAGCAGGGGATCAGGTAGCTGAATGGTGGTGGTTTGCATGGGTATGAAGGTTTTGGGAGAGTTGTTGAATTACGGTTTCTGTCCAGTAGACGTTCATAGGTTGAGTCCGAACATTTTACGAACGTCTTCGACGGATTTGGTTCGTCCAGCTTCTTTATCGGCGAGTCCGGCTTCGATCGCTTGGCAGACGTAAATCTGCTCGATGAGGTCTTCCCAGCTACAGTTTTCGGGGAGTTGGTCGATGAGTTGACGGGCGATCGTTTTGACGTTTTGGGTGTTCATGGTGATTTGGGGTGGGGAGTTCTTCCAGTCTATCGCATCTTTGAAAGTGTCAACTGTCAAGGGTTTCGTGTGTTGATTATCTAACCAATTACATTGTCTATTGTTCATAGGTTCATCGTTTTAACCAAGCAATCAAAAAAACGATCATGATTACAACAGTTACCCAAAACCATATTGGTTTAATTTTGAGCTTTTTCTGAAGAGTAATGAGTGGAAAGGTGGCAGTACGAATTATAAATAAAATATAAATGATACTGAAGTTGAACCATACTATGGAATTTTCACTCTCAATCAAATCTTCTGCCCAATTTGGATCTGAAGAGTCTAAGTTACTCGTAACCCATGGAGGCAGTGACGTAGCCTGAGGTGGCAACTCCATCTCATGCCAAAGTTTATACATTTGGTGGCGATAGTACATTGCTTGCTTGGGTTGGCCTGTGAGAGCGTAAACACTAGCTATTCCACCTAGGGTATTAGCGATAAATTGCTTACGGTTGATTTCAGTCAAAATTTTAAGAGCTGACTCATAAGCTTCTAAAGCTTGTTTGTATTTTCCTAAGGCTATGTATACATGTCCCATGTCACACAGCCTACCGCCTTCTATATCTTTCGCACCTACTGCACGGGCAATTTCAAGACTTGCTTGGTGGAACTCAAGAGATTGTTTCGGATGACTGAGTAGCCTATAGATATTGCCCAGACCGCCCAAGGAGCTTGCTTCGCCGCGACGATCGCCGATATCGCGCTTGATTTCCAGGGATTGTTGGTAGAATTCGATCGCCCGTTGGTATTGCCCCAGGGAGTCGTACGCATTCCCCAGATTGCCTAAGGACGCTGCTTCGCCGTTACGATCGCCGATATCGCGCTTGATTTCCAGGGATTGTTGGTAGAATTCGATCGCCCGTTGGTATTGCCCCAGGGAGGAGTACGCATTCCCCAGACCGATTAAGGACGCTGCTTCGCCGTCACGATCGCCGATATCGCGCTTGATTTCCAGGGATTGTTGGTAGAATTCGATCGCCCGTTGGTATTGCCCCAGGGAGGAGTACGCATTCCCCAGACCGATTAAGGACGCTGCTTCGCCGTCACGATCGCCGATATCGCGCTTAATTTCCAGAGATTGTTGTCGGAATTCGATCGCCTGTTGGTATTGCCCCAGGGAGGAGTACGTAACCCCCAGCCTATCTAAGGACGCTGCTTCACCCCACCGATCGCAGATATCGCGCGTGATTTCCAGAGATTGTTGATGGAATTCGATCGCCCGTTGGTATTGCCCCAGGGAGGAGTACGCAGCCCCTAGACCGATTAAGGAATATGCTTCGCCGTTACGAAAATGGAGGGAGGTAAACAGGGCTTGGGCTTTTTCGTAGGAGGAAATCGCTTCTCGATAGCGTCCTAAACGATAATGCAAGTTACCCAGCCTTGTCCAAGCCCAGCCTAGGTTGATAGCTTCAGTGTCCTCTGTGGCAACCCATTCGGTGGTCAGTCGTTCATACAGCGGCAGCAACAATTGCCATTGCCCCGCTAGATCTAGAAACCCAACGCACCGATCAAGTATTGCATAAGCCCTTCCATACTGCCCCAACTCACAGGCATGGTAAAAATTCTCCAACTCCGATCGACAACTTTCGATCGACCCATCCCATTCCTGATAATGCGCTGAATAGTAAGCGATCGCTGCTTCGTGGGCTGCTGCTGTGATCTCCTCCGTCAACCGCGATCGGACAAACTGCTCCACCAACGGATGCAAAACAAACCGCCCATCCTGCCGCAACAGCAACCCCTGCGACTCCAACACTTCCAACTCTGCCGCCGTCGCCTCCGATCGCATTGCCTGCGCCATTTCCAAGTCGATCGGCAACCGATACACCGACACCTGCAACAACAATTCCTGCAACTCGATCGGCAACGCCTCAAAAATCACATCAAAGATTGCCGAAACACTCGCCTCCGGATCACCTTGATAATTGGCAAACAACTTCCCAAAGAAATCGATCGCCCGTTCATCCACCCGCGCCCCATAGGTTTCCGTCGTCCAAGCCGCCGCCAACTTCAACAACAACGGATGCCCCGCCGCCAACGCCACCAACCGCGATCGCGCCTCCCCCGTCACCCCCTCCCGATCGAAAAACGCCAGCCCCTCCGCCTCCGTCATCCCCCCTAACTCGATCGTCTCCAGATCCAACACCCGCGATCGGCTCGTCAGCAGCACCGCACTCCGCCGCCCCTGCGCCGCCCATCCCTGCAAAAACTGTTCATACCAACCCCAATCCGACTGCGCCAACCCGGACTCCACCTGATCGATCACAATCAACATCCGCGCCCTATCCGGATCATCCAGCAGCCACAGCAAATCCCGCAGCAACGACTCCTCATTCGCCTGCGGATCCCGCACCGGACGCCCCAACTCAGACAATACAAACCGCGCAAACCGATCGAACAGCAGCGATCGTCGAAAACTTACCCACACCCGCTTATCAAATCCAGCCTGCGCATACCCGCGATCGTAGCCCCACGCCGCCAAAGAAGACTTCCCAAAGCCCCCCTGCGCCACAATCTGCGTCACCGGAACCCGCATCAAACAATCCGTCAACTGCGTTTGATAGGTAGATCGATCAATCCAATAGCGCTCATAACTAGGTGGACGCTCCCCCACCCCCGACACCTCGATCGGCTGCGCCACGTAGTGGTAATGCTGATCCCCCAAATAGGCATTCTCAGCCTGCCCCACCGCCCTCACCTGAGAGTGATCCCGCGCATCAAACTTCATCGGACAACCCCAACCCATCCCAAAAAACGCTACGATCGACCCAGCAACCACCCACCCTGCATCCAATCATGACAAACCTCCTCTCCGTCGTCCATAGCGACCCCGACATCCTCGGCGGCACCCCCGTCTTTATAGGCACCCGCGTCCCCGTCAAAACCTTACTCGACTACCTCGCCGCCGGAGATCCCCTCAACGAATTTCTCGACCACTTCCCCAGCGTCCAACCCGAACAAGCGATCGCGGTTCTCCAACTCGCCAACGTAAGAGAAAATCAGGAAAATAAAATAAATTCTAACGATTATGGCTCGATTCCCCCCTTTTTAAGGGGGCTAGGGGGATCGGATCTACAGCAGTGATCAATAACTAATCAACTACCGAAACTTCAGCTATTTTGAATCTCCCAGATTCGCCGTCCCCTCCACTTGTCCCACCACACGAACTTGCGAATTGTCCTGCGCCGTAAACTCAATCTTGACTTGATTTCGGCTTTGGTTTTGCGACTGGTTTTGAATTTGGATAATCTGCTGCGCCAGCCCTTGCAACTCTTGCTGGAACTCCTCATCCTCCACAAACTCCGCCTCTAACACCGTCTCCACCTGCTTCAGAGCCGCCGGAGCCTCACCCTTTTCCGCCGCGATCGTCGCCAAATTTTCCGCCGTCTTCTTCCGTCCCGCAAACCGCGCCGCGATCGACTCCCACAATCGTTCGATCAACTTCTCCGCCGCCTTCCCCGCCGCACCCTCTGCAAACTTCTGCGCCGCCAACCCCAAAATCACCGCCGCCGTAATGGGTTCCGTCATCGCGATTTCTCCTACCAGAGACTTTGCCAACTCCATTATGGCAACTTCACCCAAAAAACAACCCATTCCGAAAACCCAACCAGCCCAGAAGCTTCGATCGCTTGTAAGTGAAATTTTGTAGGTCGATCGCGGGTATTCGATCCCCCTAAATTCCCCTTATTAAGGGATACTTTGAGTCAATCGAGCAAAAAATAGAGATTTTAGCAACTTTTCTCCTATTTACTCCGGTTCCCCCTTTATTAAGGGGGGGTAGGGGGGATCTGCAACCACCGGGAAAACTAAATCGATCGCACTTACCTCGATCGCACTTACTCCGCAGCCCGATGGGAACTTTGAGTCAATCCAGCAAAACGTCGATCGCGGGTATTCGATCCCCCTAAATCCCCCTTATTAAGGGATACTTTGAGTCAATCGAGCAAAAAATAGAGATTTTAGCAACTTTTCTCCTATTTACTCCGGTTCCCCCTTTATTAAGGGGGGTTAGGGGGGATCTGCAACCACCGGGAAAACAAAGTCGATCGCACTTACCTCGATCGCACTTACTCCGCAGCCCGATCGCGCTGCATGATGCTCACGTATTGCCAATCCGAACCGGGAACCGGAACCGGAACACTCCAGCGAATACGATCGCTAAAATGCACAACATGCAACTGGTTAATCGCTGATTGCACATCTTCACGAGTGCCAAATAAATAAAACTGCAACGGTCTACGCTGCGAATCAGTTACACGATCGGAACTATCAAAACCAATAAACATGGGATTTCTCCTGAATGGGGTGACGGGAAGAAACCCCAAAAACTAAGACCACCCTTTTGCGCAGGACAAGTAGGGTGGCCCGATCGAATGTTACAATCCGTGTCAGACCGCCTAGCTGTCTAGACCAGCTTGGGGGTTTAGCTACCCTTTGTTGTTTGCAGCAACGCTGGGTAGCGCCTTAATTTTCGGGAGCTAAGCTGATCAATCGGGAAGTTTAACACGGTTGTACTCAGCTATGAGAGACAAGCCTACGGAAAACAAGGGGGTCTGTCAACCCCACGAGACACTTCGCAACAATGCGGATTAGCACGCTCCATGGAGTCGATCGTGCACTCCGACCTCCCCCCCAATTCCCCCAGCAACCATTCCACATTGTGCCAAGCGTTCCGTTTCTTGCAAATGGTATTACAATAATTCCATTTGGAACAGAAGAACTACTAGCATTCAAGCAGGCACTAAACATGCGTTTAGGCAAAGTCGTCAAATCCAACTCCCACTGCGATTACATCGTCCAAGTTGACGACGAAACAGAATTTCTCGATGCCCCCAAAGCCGACGACTATGGATTTGGCACCTTTGTCAAACTTGAGGAAAACCACGGTCGCCACTGGGCAGTCGGTTTAGTCTACAACTCCCAACTCCTCAACCCCAATTTCAATAACCTCGGCCCCCGCCTCACCAGCGAACCCGACCCCGTCTTTGCCCCCGACCTGATCACCGAAACCCGCACGCTCCTCTGGACAGTCTTGATTGGCAACTTAAATCCCACCCCCACCTACGGGATTCAAGGCATTCCCCGCGTCGTCGTCCCCGTAGATACCCCCGTGGTCAAAATGACCCGCGACGAAATTCATCAATTTCACCTTGACCCCCAAGGCCGATCGCAATTCACCTACTACAGCCACCTGTTGCAAGCAGGCGGCAGCTTCGCCAAGCAACTCACCTACCAAGTGCTGACTGAATTGATTGACGCCAAAATGTTCACCGGCCCCGAAGAACGCGCCTTAATTGTGCTCTCGAAGGATTTGGCATGGCGTAATACCGTCGCAGCCATGCGTTAAACCCACCCCGATCGGCCATGGACGATCGCCCAAGCAGTAGACCCTTCGATCGTGCATAAAAAACCTCCCAGGCTGGAAGCTTGGGAGGTTAAATTTGTCAGGGTGCATCTACCATTCCCCTATACTTCAGTGATCGAATTCCATCAGGAAAAAACAGAAAAAAAGATTATAAAAAACCTCCCAGGCCGGGAGCTTGGGAGGTCAAATTTGTCAGGGTGCATCTACCATTCCTCTATACTTCAGTGATCGAATTCCATCAGGAAAAAACCAACAAAAAAATCAAAATTAGCCACAAATCTTCCGTAAGCGATACCTCGTCCCCGACTTCTTCACGAATGGGTTTAATGCTCTAGATGGAGTCCGTATTTTCCTCATTTTGCTTGATGCTCACTAAAAATCAGGTAGGCCGCTCCCGCCAACAGCATCCCAGCAAAAACATAATTGCGGGTAAAGGGAACTTTCATGTAAGCCACACTAAACCCCGCAAAGATCACCATCGTAATAATTTCCTGGAGCACTTTGAGCTGCGGTAGGCTGAAATAATGGTTGCCAAGCCGATTCGCAGGCACTTGAAAACAATACTCAAAAAACGCGATCGCCCAACTCACCACGATCGCCACCCACAACGGCGCGGTTTTCAGATCCTTCAAATGCCCGTACCAGGCAAAGGTCATAAACACATTGGAAATCATCAACAATACGATCGGCTGTAGCACCTTGTGTCCTCAATAATCGTTTACGTCATTCCCTAGCATCAGTATGGGATATTTAAAATTGGGATCGTGTGTAAGGTAAGCCATGTCATTCAGCCCATCTTTAAACCAGCCATCTAACCAGCCATCTAACGCCAGTCCATCCCAGGCATCCCAGCAGGAATACACTGAGCGGTTGCAAGCTCTGATGCAGGCCCAAGGCATTCCCAGCTTTCGTAACCTGAGCCAACGGGCGGGCATTTCAGAAAAGGCCATTACCAGGCTACGGCGGGGCCATCTTCCGCTGATGAAAATTCGGACGCTGACACGATTAGCGGCTGTTCTGGAAATCTCGATCGAAGACTTATTCCAGCAATTTTCCCAAGGCACTCTTCCAACGCCATCCCATCATCTACAAGGAGATCTACAAGCAGATTTACAAGGGGAGTACGATCGCCTCATACAACAGTTACAGCAACAGCGGGAACAACTCTGGCAGGAATTTCAGCAAACCAGCTTGCAAACGTTAGAACCGTGGTTAGTTCAATGGTCTGCCGCTACCCACGCCGCCCAGAAAAATCCCCAATTACCCGCCGTTAATCTCATTCCCCTAGTGCGACCTGTGGAAACGCTAATGCAACAATGGGGACTCATCCCGATCGGCATTGTAGGCGAGGAAGTCCTTTTCGATCCCCACCTACATCAACCCATGGAGGGCAGCACCAATCCAGGCGATCGGGTAAGAATCCGTTATTGCGGCTACCATCAGGGAGAAAAGCTGCTCTATCGTGCAAAAGTCAGCCCAGTCTAGGTCAGCCCAATATTAGTTAGCCCAATATTAGTTAGCCCAATATTAGTCAGTCCAATATTAGTCAGCCCAATATTAAACCCGCCGCAAGATCCGACACTAGCCCCGTGAGAACCACCCAAAAAGGCGATGAAAGGTCAGTTGAGATAGTCGTCATCATCAATCGAAAGCGCACAATACGCCCTCGCATCGAAGACCAAGCCACCCTCCAGGAACGCAATCGCATCGCCCGCGAAATCCACGACGGCCTTGGCCACACCCTCGCTGCCCAAACTATTCAGATCAACCATGCGATTCTCTTCTGGCAGTCCGATCCCCCGCAAGCCCTCATCTTTCTAAAAGAAGCCAAACAGTTAGGAGCCGCAGCGCTACTAGAGGTGCGAAAATCTGTTTCCATGCTGCGAACACCCTGCCTTACCCGCAGAAATGAATATGGCCCTCTTTCCTATCCTTCAAGAACCTCTGACGAATATTGCGAAACATGCCGCTGCAACCACCGCAACTATTGAATTGCAAACTATTTCAACCGGAATAGTCCCCCCTGGGACACGTAACACCCAGTGGCTGCATTTATTGATCGATCGTAGACAATGGCAAGGGCTTCAACCCGACCCAAAATACCACAGGCTTTGGCCTACAAGGAATACGAGAACGCGCTGCGGCCCTCGGGGGAACCCTGACCATCCAGAGCCATCCCTATCAAGGCTGTTCCATTTTGGTTCCCCTTCCCCTATCTCCTTCCTAACCATGATTCGCCCCCCCTTTGACGATGACGAATACGTCTCCCAAGCCATGCGCCTAGGAGCTAAGGCTATTTACTCAAGGACACCGAACCGGAAGAGCTCACCCTTGCCATCCGTGCAGTACACAAGGGCCATACCCAACTGGGCCCCGGTCTCTTTGAAAAAGTCCTGCCCCCCGCCTGAACCAACCCTCTCCACTGCCCCGCCGCCAGAATTGGCCCACCTGACCAGCCGGGAATTGGAAGTCCTGTATCTCCTCGCCTCCGGTTCCAATAATCGCGAAATTGCTGAAGCGCTCTTTTTGTCAGAAAACACCGTCAAGAATTACGTCACCAACATTTTGAGTCAATTGCGATTACGCGATCGTACTCAAGCAGCGCTCCTGGCTCAGTCTCTCTTCAGAACGCAGTAATCCACCTGGTAATCAGTTAATCCCCCAAACGCTATCCTGATAAGCTAGGAGCCAACAAGGTTCACTCCTAAATGTATTGATCCACCCAAATGATTTCAGAGCCTTCCTTAGACGCTTGTATCAATACCCTTGGTTTACGCACGATCGATCGTCATCTTTTGATTTGTGCCGATCAAACCAAGCCCCTCTGCTGTAGCCATGAAGCAGGCTTAGCTGCTTGGAACTACTTGAAGCGACGCCTGAGTGAACTCAAGCTGGATCAACCCCAACCCGATCGGCCTACCTCTATCTTTCGCACCAAAGCTAATTGCTTAAGAGTGTGTCAACAAGGGCCTATCCTGGTAGTGTATCCTGAAGGAGTGTGGTACCGATGTGCAACGCCCGAGGTTATTGAACAAATTATTCAGCAGCATTTAATCAGAGGGCAAATTGTTCAAGAGTATGCTTTTTTAGAGCATCCCTTAAACCTCAGACAGCACCTAAGCGATCAAACCCTAAGCAACCAGAAGGAGAATCCCCAGCTTACCGACTCCCTAGAAATTCCCGAGGGGGGCCTGCCCTAAGCCCTCGTTCTTGGTGCTACTAAGTGATTTAGCGCTGTAGCTTTAGTGCTGTAGCTTTAGCGCTGTGGCTTTAGTACTGGGCTTTGGTGCTCTGCTCTTGTGCTGCTCCGAGTACTCCCCAGTGCTCTACTTAATTTCTTGTCTTCAGCTTGCCTTAGCTGACCGATCTCAACGCACAATCTTAAAACTTTCCAAGGTAACTTTTTTGGGGTGTCGTATACAATAGCACTAAGTAAAATGGCACTCAGTGAACCGATCGGGAATCAAGTGCAAAATCTTTGAAGGTTCTTGCCTTCGTACCGATAGTTTTGCAGTCTGTTTGGGAATATTCACTGTATCTACCCAGCATGGCAGAAATTGACGAATCTTGCATCCGTAATCTCCTACGGCAAGTTTCTTAACAATGGGCTGGTTCCTCAGGTTCCATCCCGCAACCGACCAACGAGTTCACCCTATCGATATCCAGGCAATACGAGTCAATATGAAGGAAGCTACTAACATCATCCCAAAAAAGTTACTCCTCATTGACGATGACCCCAACCTCATCTTGTTGGTCAAGGATTACCTGGAGTTTCGTGGCTATGAGGTGATTACCGCCGAAAATGGTCGGGAGGCACTGGAAGTTCTCGAAGGGCACACCCCTGACATGATTATCTGCGATGTCATGATGCCCGAGATGGACGGATATTCGCTCGTCAGTGCCATTCGTAACGATCCTAAAACCAATTGGATTCCTGTTCTCTTTCTCTCCGCAAAGGGCCAAAGCCAAGACCGCGTCAAGGGGTTAAATATTGGGGCCGATGTCTACATGGTTAAGCCCTTTGAGCCAGAAGAATTAGTTGCCCAAGTGGAATCTTCTCTTAAGCAAGCTTCCCGACTGATCCAACATAAGGACTCTAAGGGCGGAGATGGTTCGCCGAAGATTCAAGTGCCCTTTGATGTGGAACTGACGCCCACCGAACTGCGGGTAGTTCAGTTTGTGGCACGAGGGCGAGCCAATCGCGAAATTGCTGAAGAAATGAACGTCAGTCAACGGACGATCGAAAGCCATGTCAGCAACATGCTGGGCAAAACGGGTCTGCACAATCGCACGGAACTAGCACGCTGGGCTCTAGAAAACAATATGGCTTAATTAACGAAAAAGACGCGCTATTACACGATCGAATCTATAGCGAATCCGGCGATCTCGCTAAATCGGCAGTCAGAAAGTCAATAAATTGCCTTGCCGATCGCCCCGATCGCCCATTGTGTCGGGTGGCCCACTGCAAGGCTCGAAACTCCACTTCTGACTGTGGGAGTTTGATTTCTGCCCGTTGAGCCAAGTGCTGTACCATCGCTAAATAAGTGGTCTGATCGGCAGGTTCAAAGGTGAGGGTTAGACCAAAGCGATCGCTGAAGGAAAGCTTTTCCTGTAATGTATCCCATTGGTGAATTTCATCGGCATCCTTGGGTCTGGGCCGATCGCCGTAAAATTCGCGAATTAAGTGCCGTCGATTGGATGTGGCATACACCACTGTATTCAACGATCGGGCCGTCACATTCCCTTCCAAGACGACCTTCAGAGCTTTGTAGGCATCATCGTCCTCTTCAAAGGACAAATCATCGACGAAAATAATAAATTTCTGGGGCACATCCCGTAGCTGTTCCACAATTTGCGGCAGGGACAGGAGTTCTGCTTTGGTCACTTCCACTAACCGCAGTCCCCGACCTCCATAGGTTTGCAGCAAGCTTTTAATTAACGACGACTTCCCTGATCCGCGACTGCCGTAGAGCAAAACATGGAGCGCAGGATACCCTGCTAGGAGTGCCTCGGTGTTTTGTAACAGTGCATCTCGCTGCCATTCGTAACCAATTAAATCTAGCGTTTGAATCGGATCGGGATTGGGAATTCCAACGAGTTCTCCCTGCTGCCAGGTAAAGGCTTTAAACGTTGCAAACAGTCCTGTGCCGTGTTGTCGATAATATCCCCCTAATGCTTGCAATTGTGTTGACCAATCCGATCCTTTAGATAAGAGATCTGAATCCGTTTGGGATTGATTGGCAGGAATCCCCACGCTTTCTGCACTGATCCAAACAGGCAGTTCCACATTGGCCACGACACTATTGACCATTGCCCCGATCGTTTCACCGGTTAAATCTGCCAATCCCTGCAAAATGGATAAATCTCGCTGGGCTGCTGCAATCACAGCAGGATTAATGGCATCGATCGAACATTTTTGTAACATTCGAGTCAATGGATTATCTGCCTTCAGGACGAGCGATCGAACATAGCTGTCCCAACTAAGGGATAGAGGGGCGATTGCCTGAAACCATAGACTGTAGGCTTCTAAAACCAGGACTTCCCCATCCCAAGACGGTTGGGGTGCAGCTTGGCGAATCGATCGCAATAAATGGACAAATGCTGCTGCAATCGGATCTTCCAACGTCGATCGATACAGCGTCAACGACATCAAGTCCCGATGCAATTGCGTGACCTTCACCATATGATGACTCCTAACTTCTTTGAGGATTGCAATTCAATCTAAAGTAAACCTTCAATGCTGATTGCGCTCTGTGTACTTTGCTTGCGTACAAGTACACGTTTAAAAGCTAGAAATGCAAGCGATGGAAATCCAGCGATATGTAGCTTTCAAAGGATTAAAACTACATTCCTAATGCATTGAGCAAAACGCCGGGAGTCGGTAGGATAATCACAATCAGTAAGAACAGCGCGACTAGGCCAATCATATCTCGAGTATTATCCAACTCCGTTACATCATTTAAGGCCGGTTCATCGATCGTGGGTAACAGGAACAATAACACCGCCCACAACAGCAAATGGGGTTGCATTAACGCCAATACCAGTAGCAACAACCGCGCCATTTGACCAATCATGGCCCCCGCCCGCTGGCCGTACACTGCATGAACCATCCGACCCCCATCAAGCTGTCCCACAGGCATTAAATTAAATGCTGTGAACAAAATGCCTAGCCAGCCCGCCACCGCGATCGGATGCAGCGCGATCGCACTTTTGGCCGTCAGCGCATTGCCAAACACCGTTTTACAGGCCAGTGTTAACAACAGCGAATACTGTGGCAACAATGCCTCAAACTTGAACACGCTAGGATGCTCAGTGGCATTGACAATTTGCGATTGCGTTAGCCCAACGACCAACAAAATCACTGCCACGGCCAGCCCCACCATTGCCCCAAACATCCCAACATCAAACAATGCCTTGCGGTTAGGAATGGGCGATCGAATTTGCAAAAACGCCCCTACCGTGCCGATCGGCAGTTGCGGCAAGGGCAAGACAGGGATGAAATAGGGCAATGTCGCCGGAATCCCGTAGCGCAGGGTTGTCCAGTAATGGCCCCCTTCCCGAATCGCAAAAAAGCCCATCAAGGCGATCGCATAGGGCACCCCTTCCCAAAAACTCGGGTTGCCTCGCATTCCCACCTGCTGCAAAAGCTGCTGACCCGCCCAAGTGGTCGTAAAGGCAGTCACGATCGCTAAAATCACAGCAACTTTTGGCCGTCGCAGGGCGCGGGGCGAAAAATCTAACTGGGCAAAGGGATTGGGCACCAGCACAAAAAACGGCTTACGATCGCCCCCTTCCTGGAACACGACATAAAATCGCTTACCAAAATGGGCTTCAATATTCTCCCGAATCGTCTGATAGGCCACCTCCGGCTTAGAGCGCAACTGGCCACGACAAATGACCGCTTGAGGACGATATTCCAAATGTTGCAAGTAATAGACCGACCACGGGAAACAAGACTTGAGGTGATCTTCCTCCTCTTTGTTAATCGGGCGGGTCATCACAGGCTCAGCAGGCAGCTCGATCGGGGGCTCCGATGACTGGACTGGCTCCACTTCCTGGGGAGCACTGCGGGGATCAGGGACGATCCGACCTCGCTGAATTAGGTAGAGATAGAGTAAAAAACAACCTAGAAACAGCAAAATTGCTAAGCCGATCGGCATCGGAGTTCTGCCAAACAGGAACGTCCATACCATCAAACTCAGGGCAGGCGTCATAACCACCAGCCACAGCAACCAAGCAGGTGTCCGAGTGACGCTAGTAACTCGCTTCACGATGAAGGCGTAGGAAACTAGCCCCAGAAATCCTAAGAGTAGAAAAAACCAAATCATGTAATTCGTTCAGCGGGCACCTGTCCCATGGAGGGATTCATTAAGATACCGGGAGATAGGTCATAGCAAATTATAGAACTTGATTCCAACCTATCTTTGCCCAATTCTGGGAGAAGCGCTCGGATTCGCGTTGAGCCAGTTCGCATTGAGCCAGAGGAGATCGGGTGTTCTTGACTAACTGCACGCTAGATCTGTCACAATCAGCAAGGAACTTAACCCCGGATGCGATCGTGATTTCGGAACCCCTGTCTGCCCCTCAGCCCTCAGCCCCAGCTCTGACTAACGCTACCCCCCTCAGCAAGGCTCCCCGGCCCGTCCTCCCGGAACAAGCGCTCCCCCATCCCATCTATGCCTTTACACCCAACCGGGATACCTTGGGGGGCACAGCCTATCTAATCGTTCATCCAGCGGGAAATTTGTTAATTGATAGTCCCGCTTGGGATGAGGTGACGCAAAGCTTTCTCCAGTCTCAGGGAGGCGTGCGCTGGCTCTTTTTGACCCATCGGGGAGCCATGGGCAAGGTACGAGAAATCCAGGAAGCCCTCCATTGTGATGTGATTGTCCAAGAGCAGGAAGCCTATCTGCTCCCCAAGGTAAAAGTCACCCCCTTTCAGCAAACCTTTGAATTTCCCACGGGCGATCGGGCCATCTGGACATCCGGTCATTCCCCCGGTTCCGCTTGTCTGTATCACCCCGCCGGCGGCGGCATTCTTTTTTCTGGGCGGCATTTATTGCCCGATCGTCACCAGAAACCCGCACCCCTTCGCACTTCTAAAACCTTTCATTGGCCTCGGCAACTGCGCAACATCCAAACTTTAATCAAAAAATTCTCGCCGGAAACCCTTGCTTGGATCTGTCCCGGTGCCAGTACGGGATATCTGCGGGGTGCAACCGCGATCGGCCAAGCTTACTCTGCCCTGACGGCTTTGGATTTTTCCACGCTACAACAAATGCCGCCGGGGCTCTAGGGCTTTGTAGGGAACCCAACGATCGAGGTGATGCGAGGTTTACTGCCAAAGACGAATTGAAGCGCTAAAATCTTGGCACTTGATCCCCACGTTTTTCTAAACAGGATCACAACGGGAGCACGGTGGCTGCTCATAATAACCAAGAACATCAAAGGGTTGATGGCATAGTGTTGATAGCACAGGTGCAGTACTTGGAATCTAAAACCTGGAATTTTCCGTAGACGATTTCAGGCAATTTCTGGAACAATCTCTCAAACCATCTCTCACCCATCGCTGAGGACTTTAGATGAGGGAGATTCCCCCTAAACCCTTCTCCGAATCAATTTCGGAATTGCTCAGGACAGTAAAGAAGTCCCTCAGCGTGAGGAAATCTCTCAAGATAGGAGTTACCTAATGTGCGGAATTGTTGGTTACATCGGGACGCAGGCTGCGAGCAGTATTCTGTTGGAGGGGTTGAGGAAACTGGAATATCGCGGCTACGACTCGGCGGGGATCGCCACGATTTTGGAAGGCGATCTGCATTGCGTGCGTGCGAAGGGCAAGCTGAATAATCTTCAGGAAAAGCTAGAAAGCGAGGACAATCCTTCGCGTATTGGCATTGGCCATACCCGCTGGGCCACCCATGGCAAACCGGAGGAACACAACGCCCATCCCCACCGCGACACAGAGGGCCGGCTGGCAGTGGTACAAAATGGCATTATCGAAAATTATGTAGAACTGCGGGAATCCCTCAAGGCAAAGGGCTGTGTGTTTCGATCGGAAACCGATACTGAAACCATTCCCCACTTAATCGCAGAATATTTGAAACAGATTCCCGAAGACTTTGCAGGGGTTTCTCGCCTGATGGAAGCGGTACGCCTTGCGGTAAACGAACTCCAGGGAGCCTTTGCGATCGCTGTTATTTCTGTGGATTTTCCCGATGAATTAATCGTAGCTCGCCAGCAAGCCCCGCTGGTCATTGGCTTTGGTCAGGGCGAATTTTACTGTGCCTCCGATACCCCCGCCCTCGTGCCCTACACCCGTGCGGTGCTGCCCTTGGAAAATGGCGAGATTGCTCGTATGACACCCATGGGCGTAGAGGTCTACAACTTCGATGGCCACCGTCTACGCAAAGCCCCCCGCACCCTCAACTGGAACCCGGTCATGGTGGAAAAACAAGGGTTCCGCCACTTCATGCTCAAGGAAATTTACGAGCAACCGGGGGTGGTGCGGTCTTGCTTGGAAGCCTACTTAGTGCCAGATTGGATCCAGTCCTCTCAGAGCTCGCCCATTCAACTCAACTTACCCGCAGCCTTAACCGAGAACTTGCAGCAAATCCAAATTGTGGCCTGTGGTACCAGTTGGCACGCTAGTTTAGTGGGTAAGTACCTGCTGGAACAGTTGGCAGGCATTCCCACCACGGTGCAGTATGCCTCCGAGTTTCGCTATTCCCCGCCCCCGTTACGGCCCCACTCCCTAATTATTGGCGTAACCCAATCCGGGGAAACGGCGGATACGCTGGCAGCACTAGAAATGGAACGGAACCGTCGATCGGCGCTGGAACCCGCTTTCCAATCGCGATCGTTGGGCATCACCAACCGCCCAGAAAGCACCCTGGGACAGATGGTAGACCATGTGATTGACACCCAAGCTGGGATTGAAATTGGCGTTGCAGCAACGAAAACCTTTGTGGCGCAGTTGATGGCGTTCTATTTCCTAGCATTAGAACTGGCCTATCAGCGCCAAACGATCGCGATCGACCAGATTGAGAAAATCATTGAAGGATTGCGTCAGCTCCCGGCTCAAATTGAAAGTGTGCTGGAAAGTCAGGAACGGTACATCGAGGAACTGGCCCACGACTTCGCCGAAACCCAAGACTTTATCTTCCTGGGTCGCGGGATTAATTTCCCGATCGCCTTGGAAGGGGCGCTGAAGTTGAAAGAAATCAGCTACATTCACGCGGAAGGCTATCCCGCTGGGGAAATGAAGCATGGCCCGATCGCGCTGTTGGATGCCAAGGTTCCGGTGGTGACGATCGCGATGCCGGGAACGGTGTTTGAAAAAGTGCTATCCAATGCCCAGGAAGCGCGGGCACGGGATGCTCGATTGATTGGCGTGACGCCGATGGATGAAATGGAGGCCGCAGAAACCTTTGATACGCTGATTCCGGTGCCCCATGTGGAGGAAATTCTGTCGCCGATCGTGGCAGTGATTCCCTTGCAGTTACTGTCCTACCACATCGCAGCACGGCGCGGCTTGGATGTGGATCAACCGCGTAACTTAGCAAAGTCGGTGACGGTTGAGTAATGGGGGAAATGCCGATTCCGACCCATACCCAGACAGCATGATGTCGCACAAGGAGAATCGAACTCTTTAAAATCATTTCATTGCTCTCATTCCGCTGTCGTCTTTCTTGGAGCGGCTGAGTGAATGAGAGCTATTTTAGATTTGCAGATACCTGGACTGTTTAGACTTTCTTTCAGGATGGTTAACCCTGTGAAAGAGATGCAAATTAGTCAATACCTGACGCTGAAGGAGTTTTGCACCTGTACACAAACGTACCAAAAGTATGCAGATCAAATTGCTCCATACCCTGACAACCGGTCAGAGACAATCCCAGCGTTGGAGGCTCTGTGCCAACATATCCTTGACCCAGTGATTGCTCACTTCGACAGGCAGCGGTTTCAGTTGACTTACGGATTCTGCTCAAAGGATTTGAAGCGGTTTCTAGCTCAGAAAGACCTAGAGACAGGGATGAAAAATGGACGGGTAGATCCCAGTCGAGATCAGCATATGGCGCATGAGAAGAACCGGAATGGCAAATATTACTGCGGTCGCCTCGGTGCTGCCTGTGATTTTCGGATTATTGGATTGGAGAGCGATCGCCTCGTGGAATGGATTCTGGAACAGCAGTTACCGTTTGATTCTCTGTACTACTATGGCAGCGATCGACCCATCCACATTAGTTATGCTCCGCAGCAAAGACAGAATGTTTGGACTTTTACAGAAACAGGAGTGCCCACGAGAAAGGGGATTGAGCAATGGCTTAAGCAAGTTGAACCACGTTTTTAGCTATCCTAGAAGCAGAAATGCAATGATTTAAGGCTGGGGCGAATGCTGAATATCTCTCTTCCAGATCAGGTTCAAACATTTGTAGAAGAGCAAGCGATCGCAGCGGGCTTTAACTCCGCCAATGAGTACATCTATCATCTGATTTTGCGGGAGCAAGAGCGAGTTGCTCAGCAAGAGCGAATCGAATTTCTGTTGCTAGAGGGTCTGGAGAGCGGGGAACCATTGGAGGCAACGGATGGTTGGTGGGAAGAAAAGCGCACTCAACTGGTTAAACGCTTTCAAGAGTCAGACGCATGACCAGGCGAATTATCGTCAGACCGAAGGCAAGCCAATATTTAGACGACCACTTTGCCTACATTGCTGAGAATAATTTTGAAGCAGCCCTGAAGTTTTTCGATTTAGCGCGATCGACGATCACCCAACTTGCCAGAATGCCAGGAATGGGCAACCTTTACTCGGTCGAAAATTCTCGCTTGCAGGGACTACGGAAATGGGCAGTGAAGGATTTCAAGAAGTACCTGATTTTTTACTTTGAATGGGATGATTCAATCGAAGTTGTACGAATTCTGTATGCAACGCAAAACATCAACAGCATTTTGGATGGTGAGTCATGAAAACTCGTCGCCTTAGTGCTGCCTGTGATTTTCGGATTGTAGGGTTGGAGAGAGATCGCCTCGTGGAGTGGATTCTGGAGCAGCAGCTACCGTTTGACTCGCTGTACTAGTATGGGAGCGATCGACCCATCCACATCACTTACGCTCCTCAGCAAAGGCAGAATATTTGTACGTTTACAGATGGAGGAGTGCCAACAAGGAAGGAAATTGAGCAGTGGATTAATCAATAGAAGTAATGGGTGTGTGATTATCTCGATAGTGATTAACCTAATCTCGATGCAGTCGTTCTATTTGTGCAGCTCGAAGGCGGGATCGAACTAACTTTACTTGATATAGGTCAGCATCCTTCTGCCACACCACCCGATGCCCATGCAACTCTGCACAATGATCTTCCAGGCACTTCTGCCAACCTCGCCGATCGCGAATCTTTCCCAAATCATCCAATAACCCCCAATCCGCCTCCTGCCGACTCAGCTTGGCAAACTTCTCATAGAGCGGATAGTCCGACTGCACCAGCAACTCCTTCTGATGCAATACAGGTGGGTTGTCCTTTGGGTCATAGTCTCGGTAGCTAACGTGCAAATCTTGCAAGTCAATCTGCATACTGGTACGGAGGTAGGGATGCGGGTCGCGATCGAAATCTGGGTAGAACAGGTAAGTGATTTTGGGTTTGCTGGTGTGAAACTTGACTACGGTTGCTTCTTCAGGGCGACAGATCGTGCGAGAAGCGCAACCTTCATAAAGCCGAAGCAGGGGATCAAGGGCATCTAGGGCAGAAACATGAACCCAGAGGGAGTGCGACAGCTTCTTGCCAATCGCACTCGACTTACACCGCTCCGCCATCACCGACCAATTCCCCAGGCTCAACAGCATCAAATCGGCTGCGGTACAGGCTTGCTGATAGTTGCCCAATAATGCCTTGACGTCATGCTGAACGATGGGGGCTAGATGTCGTAGCTTGGGGCGTGTGCCAAAATGACTGAGCGCAAGGTAGACGAGCAAATCCTGGCGACGTTTCTCACTGATGGCATCCCATTCTTGAATTTCCGTTGCCTGGAGAACCACTTGGAAGGCTCGTCGTAGCGTTCCAAATTCCGATTGCAGCGCCGAAAACTCCTGAAGTTCCTCTTCAATGGGCAACCGTCCCCGCTCGGTGAAAAATGCCATTAGGGGAGCTAGCATTTCCTTATATTGCTCAAACCGCTTGACGCTGGCTTTGACTCTGGGAGTCGTAGCACGCGATCGAAAGCGGGACGCTCGGAAGGTCTGTGCCTGTACCTCATCTCGAAAGACCAAGTAGATGCCCAACGCAACCGGAATGGCATCAACGCCAAGCACCTGGTCGATGTAGCTCTTGAGTTCCTCCTGGCTGTAATTCTTCTGGAACGTGTTGCGACGGGTAATCACCCCATCGCTGTACGCCATCATGCCGCGCATTCGGTCTTCGATCAGCACTTGCGCCGCGACAATCAACACCTTTCCGGTTAACCCCCAGGCTTTAAGCAATGCCTCGCGTCGCTCTGCCGGATCTTCAATAACGTTAATGATGTAACCCAGGTTGACAACATCAGCCGCTTGATAGAAAGTATCAGGACGATAGTAGGGGTCCCAACCAGCACTAGCGTATCCGCGATCGCCGATCCGCTCTACATCTCCCCCATGCCCACAGCCATAATCAAAAAATGTAGTTTCAGGGGGAAATAATCCTGCTTCCAATGCAACCCTCACAGGTTTAGAAAGCTCGTTACGGACGAGGGCAGCTTTGTGGCGATCGATTTTGGGCTGACTGATAACCGCAGTTCGGGAAGTCGGGCAAGCCAGAACGTGAACTTGAATTTCGATCCCGCAATCGGTCAGCCGTTTTGTCCAACCCTCACGAGTGCCGATATCCCGCGATTGATTCAGTAACCCTAAAGTTTCTTCCTGTCGCGTCAGTTCTGCGAAGAGTTGGTACAGGGGGTAGTCTGAGGTGACAAAGGTTTCTTTCCGGTGCAGAACGGGCGGATTATCTGTGTCGTTGTAGTTCCGCACACCGACCTGCGAAGTTACCAGGTCAACCTGAACGCTCCATTGCAGCGCAGGATGAGCATCAGTATCAAAATCAGGGTAGGACAAGTAGGATACTTTGGGCTGGTCAGTGTTGAACTTGACGAGGGTAGCCCCCTCCAGCTTTTTCAGATGTTGACGAGCCAGATTCTCGTAATCTTGCAGCGATCGCTCTAGGGCAATGAGAGCAGAAACATGAACGTAAAGGGCACCAGGGAGACGTTTGCCAGTTTGACTGCGATTGCAACACCGCACAATTTCAGCAAATTGTTGATGAATCGACTTTGAGGCGCACATTGCAAACTCTATGCTTTCCATAACCTTACCCAGGCGCTAGAAATAGCATAAGGCATTCATCAGTGTGAGAAGTAAAACAATTTTAAGTACATCCATACTAAATTAAGACTTTGGAAATTTCCTAGCGTGTACGGGTTTTGCCTCTAACTTTTATCCCCTATATCTAGTGCAAAGCCCCAAATTTTTGCTATTGTTAGGAGCCAGTAGAAAGTAAAAGCAGGATTGATGAGAACCCTGAGTTTATTTGAGGAGGATCGCTTGACTCTGCCGAAGAGCATTGAGCTATCGGTGGAGTCGCTGCGTCATTATGGATCCTTCTATAAGCATTGGGCGATCGCTTTCTCTGGCGGGAAAGACAGCAGTTGTGTTGTTACCTTGATTGCCCATCTACTCGAAACAGGGCGAATCCCTAAGCCTGAAAGTTTAACGATTCTTTATGCAGATACTCGGCAGGAATTACCTCCTCTTCACCTGAGTGCGCTCAATATTTTAGGTGCCCTGCGCGATCGTCTTCAGCCCCACTTTCAGAAAGGTTGCCTGGAGACTCGCGTAGTTTTACCAGAATTGGATCACCGCTATTTTGTCTACATGCTGGGTCGTGGAGTTCCACCACCCTCTAATACTTTCCGTTGGTGTACGCCTAAATTAAAAGTGATGAGTATGGAGCGGGAATTGGAAGCCATTCGGCGGGAGCGGGGTGAAAAGTTCTTGATGCTGACAGGTGTCCGTATCGGTGAGAGCGCCGCCCGTGACCAGCGGATCGCCGTTAGCTGTACTAAGGATGGTGGGGAGTGCGGACAAGGCTGGTTTCAGAATTCTTCCTCTAATGCTGTTGCAGATACCTTAGCCCCGATCGTTCATTGGCGTGTCTGTCTTGTTTGGGATTGGCTGCTTCAGGCAGACTTAGAGCTTGGGTTCCCAACCTTTCCGGTAGCACAAATCTATGGACAGGATGTTAGCGATGGAGAAGAGCCGTTGAATGCTAGGACGGGGTGTATCGGTTGCCCGCTGGTGCAGAAGGATGCTGCCCTCGATCGCGTGGTTGCCCAGCCAGAATGGGCGTACCTAGCACCCCTCCAAAAACTCAGGCCACTATACTGGGAAGTCAAGAAACCCCAGTATCGCCATCGTAAGCATGGGGAAATCAACAAGGATGGGTCACTAGCAGCCAAACAAAATCGACTTGGGCCATTAACCCTAGAAGCCCGACGATGGATGCTGAATCAGGTTTTAGCAATTCAGGACGAAGTGAATACAGCCGCACAATTGCTCGGAAGAACCAAAATCAGTCTCATTAACACTGAAGAACTGGCCCGAATTGAGGAGTTAATTGCGGCTAAAACCTACCCTGAAAAATGGGATGGGACAGAACCTAGAGGCAACGAGTGGCTTCCTGACATACTGCCTGATGGAAGTATTCAACCACTGCTATTTGAGTAGATTGAATCTAGCAGTGACAGCTTTTACAGCCAAGTCAGTAAGACTGTCACTGCTAACGTCTAATCGATTTGAATCATTCGACTAGCAACACTGATTACCTCTGTTGAGTTTTTAATAGCAATTGGGCGACTCCATTCGCTCCCCGCGATGATATTGCACTTGTGAAGTAGAAGAATCATGCGATCGACAGCTTGACGAGAAGCAGCGATCGTCAGTTTTACAGGTTCTTCACTAGGTGAATGATTAGCAGAAAAATTGGCAGGTGGATTAGTCGGCGGGTTGACCCCTCCGTTTTCGACAAAGTTCATAAATCAATCTCCTGTTTTGTCGCCTTAATGGACTACAAGCGGGAAAAGCAAAGTCCACTTAGTGCTGAGTGCCATTACTATACACCATTTGTAGTCCATAAGGACTCACTCCTTTACGAGTTGATCATCCTCTGACACGATCTAGTCATGGGAAAAGCAGGTCGAGTTCTAAAAGTAGTATTGGAGCAGTACAGCATCAGCCAAATCAAGCTGGCTGCTCAGTTAGGCGTGGGGCGATCGAATGTCTATCGGTGGGCGAATGAAGTGAGAGATCCCACTTCAGAAACCGTCATTGCAATCATTCAGGCATTGGGAGAGATTAACCCAGATGCCGCCGTAGAATTTAGAAAACTCTACATGGGTTCTGATTTATCCAATCCAGAAGACACAGAACCAGGCTAAGCAATTTTCCAGAATGCGCGATGCCACCGAAGAGAATCAATTCTGGGGTTGTAAGTTTCTTGATTGGGTAGAAGGATGCTTTCACCGTCAAAATCTTGTAGCGATCGCATATATGCTGGAGTTTCTTCGTGAAGTCTATCGTGGGGAATGATGATCTTGTAATCATCACTAATTCCAAACCAACCGCGATCAAACGCCCAATGATGATTTTTGCAAAGTGCTAAACCATTATCAAAGCGATCGTCATGAAACTCTGAAAATGGTTTGATGTGCGCTCCATCTACAATATTCTGGTTATCTCGACTAACAATCTTTAAACGACAGAGAGCACAATGTTGTAGATACAGAGAGACTACATTACGACGAAATGCAGCGTTTCTTACGAATGTCTTATCCTGATCTTTAATGTCTTCTGTTGTGTAGACTGCACCACCTTTTTCGAATAATCTCAACTGAATATTATCTAGCTCATCAACTGGATAAAGTTTTTCTAGCTGTTGGGTCTTGGCTGAAAACCATGTTGAAACTAGAGTTTCGGCTAAATAAACTCTCGAACTAACATCCTGTAGATACTCAAATAATTCATCATCTACATACGCATATTTAACTGTATTACGGAGTGCTGATAAACCTTTGATTTTAGTTCTACTTGCAATCGTTGCCTCAAAGCCAGGATTAGGCATAAGATGCCAAAATTTATCCCCTGTAAGATGAAAGAAAGGTAAGGAAATATCTGATCGATGATCAGTAGTTACTAGATTTGACCAGTATTTGAGGAATGTAGCGATCAATTCAGGAGTTAAATAAATTTGATTATGCTGTATTTTGCCTTTGTCAAATTGTTCAATTACAGAGAGTAATAGAGTTGGTTTGTGTGGTGCAACTCCATGAGCGCGATCTACTCCTAGCTTTGTAAATTTTTTAGCGTAGTAGCTTATGTCTTTCTTCATCACTATTTATAAAGCTCCCAATAGCCATCTCTCAGATACTCTGGCGGATCTCGAAGTTCATTAGTTTGCGAAATCTCTTCAACTAACTCAAACTTACCCGAAAACCATCTAGCAATTAATACAGTAACTAAGCTACTTCTTGAAGTTGGCTCTTGTAGAAATTCGAATAATTCTTCATCTAAATATGCATATTTAATTGCTTGTTTAACTTCTGCAAGAGTTTTTAATTTCTCTTTAGAAGAGATTAGTTTTACATAATCTGGATTTGCCCATAAATGCCAAAACTTACCGCTTCTCATATGAAAAAAAGGTCTAGAAATATCAGGATTATGATTGAATGAGCCTAAGTAACTCCAGTATTTAAGAAATGTTTGAATCAGTTCACGGGACAAATAAATTTTGTTCTCTGTAATGATTTCTCTTCTAATCTGTTCGATTACAGACAGCAACAAAATAGGTTTATGAGGAGCTATACCATGAGCACGATCGACTCGCAATCGTTGAAACCTCTTGGCATAGTAGCTTAGAGCCTCTATCCTGGCTACTTCATCTCTCATAAATGAGTCTGACAAGTTCTTTCCCCTAAAACTGTACCAGAACACTCAGAATCTAGCTGTCAAAGTTCTCCTCACAATCTGCTTTAGCGAATCTCATTTAGACTGCCAAGGGGGAGGCCATCACAAGCGGATACGTGCTGCTGCTGTGTGGCAGGCAGGCTTCAATCGCCTAGCTCCCAGATTATGCGCCTCATCTCCCACAATCAGAGTTTTTTCTGGCAGATAGGGTAACTGCGACTGCAAGCCTTGGCCCATTAAGGTTGCATTGGTTGTGATAATCGTCAAAAAAGGTTGATTGCCAGAGCGAACGTTATAAAGCTGAGTGGAAAGCTTACTCTGCCACGTGCGAACATTCTCAAAAGCCAGAATTGGCTCCAGTCCAAACTTCTGGCACTCCCTTGCCCATTGGCTTACCAAATGCCGATAGGGACAAACTACCAGCAGAACTTGCAGACCAATCTTTTTGTAGAGTTCTGTGGTCAAGGATAGGGCAGTAATCGTCTTTCCACTACCGGTTGCCATCTTCAGTGTTCCCCGTCCCTTATTGGCAAACCAGTTGTCGATCGCCTGCTGTTGATAGGGACGTATATTGAGCCACGATGGCATAACCGGATAAAAAGACGGAACATCAGGCTCTGTGGCAGGAACAGAATAATTCCCCTGATGCTCATGACTCCTGAGACCTGATCCCTCCATCCTCGGAAACTGCGCTGGGCACAGGCGCAAAAGTGATCGATGCGCTGCCTCTGGAAAATCTAGAATCTCCAGAGTGGGAGTCTGATTTTGCCAAAGTCGCTGGAAGTCCTCTATTTTCTCGACAATGCGATCGTCATCCCCTGATTTCCAGGAACGGAACACGTCAATACACTCAAAATTAGTAATCAGTCCACTGGCACTCTCATTCGCTGACCCTGTAAAAACAACCACTTGGTCATCGGAATCCCTCAAAATGCCTAACTTCTCATGGTAAATGCCCTGCTGGCAAGGGTTCTGATGAACTGCCAGCTTGATCTCCAGCAATTCCCTGCTCAACAGCCATGCCAAGTAGCCCAATCTATCGTTTGCAAGTTGCTCTAATTGCTCTAGTTCCCTGACCAGAACCTTTTCGATGACTTCCTCTCGCTGCTTAAGTCCTTTGGAAATAGCCTCAGCATCCTCTGAAGACAGGTGGGGCGAGGCAATCAGCCGCATCCTGCCACCCCCTCCAATCAGGGCCGAAACACCTTTCGCGGCGGCTGCTAAGGAGGTGCTGGAAAAGAAACCCACTGCACGATCGTAGGAGAGCGATCGCTCTAAACAGGGGATATAAAAGTCCTCCAGCAAGTTGTGGCGATCGCTGCGGTATTGGTTGCGGAGGTCAAGATTCTTCAAAATCATGGAGTCACGCATTCGTTAACAACGCGAAAACAATCACTACTCAGCATACAAGCTCAATATAAAAACCGATCGCACTGACTAATGCAAGGCGATCGGTTTAGATTTGGTTACAGTCGATTCGTGAAAGCTAAGCGGTTAACCAAGCCTTAATCCACAAGGTTGGTAGCCGCAGACAGTTCAACCTCAGCCAGCTTGGTATTCGTGCCGAACAGTTGGGCATACACCTTTGGCGCACCGATCGATTTAGGATTGCCTTGGGCAATTTCTGTGTAGGTTTGGCGCAATTCCGTATTCACAGCCACCATCTTGGCGTCATACATTTGCGTTGCCAGCTTGGGATAGAACCCAATCCCTACGATCAACACCAAGAAGCACACTGCGATAAATACTTCCCGAGGTTTCGCGTCTTTAAACTCGGCATAGGCTGGTAGCACGCAATCTGTGCCAAAACAGACCGCTTGTCCTTCCTCAGGTTGCTTAATTTCACTCTGGGTGAGGTTACAGCTTTGGGCTAAACCCGTCCCATAGAAGACCTGACGCAGCATGGACAGCAGATAAATCGGCGTTAAAATCACACCCACTGCAGCAAGGAAGATCGTAATAGTGCGGAAGGTATCACTATAAACATCGCTGGTCGTCATGCCGACAAACACCGCAATTTCGCTGGCAAATCCACTCATTCCTGGCAGGGCCAAGGACGCCATCGAGCCTGCCGTAAATAGTGCAAACACCTTCGGCATCATCTGACCAATACCACCCATTTCCGTCATGGTCATGGTGTGGGTGCGATCGTAGGTGACGCCTGCTAAGAAGAACAACACCGCTGCGATTAACCCATGGGACAGCATTTGCAGCATTGCGCCACTCACGCCCAAATCGGTAAAGGAAGCAATGCCCAACAGCACAAAACCCATGTGCGAAACCGATGAATAGGCCAAACGCCGCTTCATATTGGTTTGGGCAAAGGAACTCAGCGCGCCATAGACAATATTGACCACGCCCAGAACCATTAGCACTGGGGCAAAGTAAATATGGGCATTGGGCAGCATTTCCATGTTGATCCGAATCAACCCATAACCGCCCATCTTCAGCAGGACGCCCGCCAAAATCATGGACACCGGAGCCGACGCTTCACCGTGGGCATCGGGCAGCCAGGTATGCAGGGGGAAGATCGCCAACTTGACGCCAAAGGCAATGAGCAATCCCGCATAGAGGAACAGTTCTAGGCCCAGCGGATAGTCCCGCATGCCGAGTTCTGCCATGTCAAAGGTGAGGGGGCCACCCCCGTATAGGGCCATGCCTAGGGCCGCTACGAGGATGAAAATCGAAGCCGCTGCGGTATAAAGCAGAAACTTTGTGGCCGCATAGCGCCGCCGTTGGCCACCCCAGATGCAGACCAACAGGTACACCGGGACCAACTCCAGTTCCCACATGATGAACAGCAGCAGCATATCTTGGGCGACAAACACGCCAATCTGAGCTGCGTACAGTACCAGCATGAGGAAGTAGAACAGCCGAGGCCGCCGATCGACCTGCCATGCCGAGAAGATTGCGAGGGTGGTTACCAGCCCTGCCAGTAATACGAGCGGAGCCGACAGCCCATCCACCGACAATGTCCAACTTAATCCCAATTGAGGGATCCAGTTATATTTTTCTACCATTTGAAAGGTTGTGCTACTGGGATCATAGTGGATCCAGAATGCGTAGCACATAAGCGCAAAGTCAGCGAGACCCACACCGAGGGCATACCACCGCAGACGCTTGCCATCTTTGTCGGGTAGAAAAGGCACAGCAAAAGCAGCGATGAAGGGGAGTAGGACGATCGCGGTCAGCCAAGGAAATTGATCCGCCATAGTGTAGTGAGAAAAAATACCTACCAGTTGATCAAATATTACTAAACTTTATGAAGTGTTATGAATCAATCTTGCTTTTGGTTGTGTGAAGATTCCGGGCAATCCATGAAGATTTTTGGGAAACCCAGGCGGGCAAGGCGATCGGACGACAAAAAGCCGATCGCGAGAATCGATGGGCGATCGGCCAATTTTAGATTGCTTAATTCTTCTATGGATCCATAAAGAAAAATCTATTCCCCAGTAGTAATCAAAAGCATGGCAATTAAACCCAGGAGGATCCCCATTCCCTGCCGCCAACTTAAGGGCTCCTGCAAAAACGTGACGGCGAGAATCACGCTGACGATCGGATAGAGGGCCGAAATGGTTGAGACGAGGGTAACGGGGCCGGAGGTCATGGCGTTGAGGAAGCAGAAGGCACCCAGAAACCCCAACATTCCTGTAGAAAGGGCCAAGGGAATCCCGATCGGATGGACTTGGGGGCGCACTTGAAAGAGCGTCACGAGCAAGAACGCCAATAGAAGCCCTCCCAAGACTTCATAGAGGATGGCACTTTTGGGCGCTAAATATTGCGTTGTCAATTTAGGAATGAAGCCCCACAAGCCCCAACAGAGCATGGCTCCGAGGGTGGGTAGCAGCCAACTGGGCAGAGCGCTGGGCGTAACACTGGACATAACAGGTTTGGGGGAAAACTAAGTTGGGTGAGTTGTCTCCCCTCACTCTACTGGTTGGCTTCACTAACTGGGCTCTAGGTTTAGTTCCGGGGTTTGCTGACTAAAATGCGCCAAGTCACAAAGGCAGTAAATGCCACAAAGCTCCAAAATACCAAGGCATCTTGCCAATTTTCTAAAAATCCTGGTGAAGAGTTCATTTGACGATCGCTCCTAGCGCATTCTGGGTGCCATTGTGATCTTTGCTGCCATTCTAGTTTTGTCAAAGTTTTGTCAAAGTTTTGTCAAAGTCTTGTCAAAGTTCTTCTTGCAAAATTCCGGGGAATGCCGATCGGTCATTTCGCCATGGATGCCATTTTCCGCATTTTTGTTCACGCTTGACTGACAAGCAACGCAAATTCTATCGTCACTGCGTATTACATAAAAAGATGCGATGTCATCATCGGGCTGGGATCATCCATTACGGCTAAACTTCAACTAAAGCTAGCGAATTTGCCAAAAATTGAAACCCCCTAGAAAACATCCCCCCAACTGAATTGTTTACGGTGGATCAAAGAGGCTCAAACCCTGATCAAATAAGCCGCTAAGATTTTCTTGCATTTTTTGATATCTGAAGTATGATGCTGTGACTCCCAACCAGGGAAGCATCTTCGACAAACTTTCTTCGGCAAACTTTGTCGTACCCGGTTATCGGCTTAATTCTGACGGAAGTTCTGTGAGTTCTGGCTATGGTTTACGCTAGCGATCGCGAGCAATTATCAATGGTTGAAATGGCCCAAGGCGGGCATTTACCGTCCTTGACAATGTGGCTAAACGGCCAACTAGCCCCCTATAGACTACGGGTCAGGCTGAGTTGGGTAAAGCCAGCTTACCTGCGGGTTGTGGTTGAGCTACGTCCTTCGAGAAACGATCTAAAAGGCCGAGCCTTCCGCAATCGTCTAGCTCGATTTATTTGCCATAAGCTCTGGATTCTCAATTCCGATGTATTGGACGGAGCCTATATTGTTGCCAAGCAAATCGGCAAGCCTAATATTCTCTGGAAGCAATCGGTTCGTATCGTTTCCCCTGCCCGCAAAACCGTACTGGCTCGACAAGCAGCCCAACAGGCCACACATTCGGTTCAGGTTGCCCAGACTCAGCAGATTCATACTCGAATTCGTCAAGCCAGCCAACAGAAAAAGCAATTCCAGACCCTGCGATCGCTCATCATTAGCGGGTCTTCTGCCGCCGCCTTTATCATTGGCTGCTGGTTAGGCTATGCCGACGCGCCGCCGGAGCAAACCACTGCTTCTGCAAAACTCTCTGGCCAGCCGACGGAACTCGTGCAAACTTCTTCGGAAAAGGTGAAAACGGCCTTGGAAGAGGTGCCCGTAATTAAGAAAACTTCCGGTAATTCCGATCCGGCGGCCAGCCTATTGTTTGCTGGGGATGTGACCCTGACTGAGTCCTATACCGCTAAGGTGGGCAATGATTACCATTGGGCCTTTGCGCCCTTTGACGAGGCGCGCAAGGTGGATGTGAGTATGGTGAATCTGGAAGCTCCGTTTACAACCGCTAACCAGGCTCTCCCAGGGAAAAAAGCCACATTCAAAGCACCACCGGAAAATGTCCAAGTGCTGAAAAATGGCGGGATTGACATCGTGAATTTGGCGAATAACCACACGATGGACTACGAAAAAGCTGGGTTGGAGCAAACGATTAAGTCTCTTAGTGGGGCGGGAATTGCCCACGTTGGTGCAGGGCTGAACAGTCAGGAAGCTCGCCGTCCGGTCATCATGGATGTGAAGGGACAGCGCATTGCCTATCTGGGCTATTACGATGCGGATTTACAGGCAGCTTCTAAACAGGAAGCGGGAACTAATCCTCGGCGCAACGATCGCGTGGCTGAGGATATCAAGACGCTACGGAGCCAAGTGGATTGGATTGTGGTGAATTACCACTGGGGCGATGAGTTAGCGAAATATCCCGGTGATTGGCAGATTGATTTAGCCCGCTTCACGATCGATCAAGGGGCGGATCTGGTGGTGGGGCACCATTCCCAGGTATTGCAAGGGGCGGAGGTGTATAAGGGGCGTCCGATCGTCTATTCCTTGGGTAACTTTATCTTTGGGGGAAAATCCGTTAGCGACTATGACACAGCTGCGTTGAAAGTGTCGCTGAAAGATAAGCAGATGAAGGTGGAATTGCTACCCGTACAGGTGCGTAATTACCAAGCAAAAGTAGTCAGTGGTGATGCAGGGCAACAGATCTTGCAACAGGTGAAAAGTGTTTCTGATATTTTCCAGGAACCGTTGGCATCTCCGATGGTGATTGACGCGAAGACCAATCAAGCCACCCCGATCGAATCGTCAAAACCCAGTAATTCCAATCAAAACCAGAATGAGAATTCTCCTTCTAAGCCAGCACCTGCCAGCAATTCGGTGACTCCGAAGGAACCTGCGAAACCTCTGGTGGAAGATCCAGAAAATCCCTGGAATTCAGACTCATTTATCAATCCTGGGAACAAAAATAAGCCGATGACGGAGGAGGATAATCAAGGGGCCGCTCCCACTGATGACTCTAGTAATCCCCCCACGCGGAAAACCAAGACGATCGTGGCGGAAATGCCATCGATTAATCAACTAGAACAGGAATCCATGTTGGCGGGAGAATCACCGGAGTTTTTACCAAAGTCCCAGTCTGATAGCTCAACGACTACGGAAGCAACAGCCGGGGAAACGATGCAAGCTGAAGTAAACGAACAACCAGCTAGTGGGCAAACCCATGATGTACAAGCTCCGAATCCAGTTCCTAGCCTAGAACCGATCCAGCGACGCTATGCAGAAGTGACGTCGGATGCTGGGGCTGACACGATCGATCCCGGTTCTGTCACCACGATTCCGGCCAATCGATAGCCCCAAGTTCCCGATAGCGCAAAGTTACTCGATCGCACCCAGTGATTAGTTTTAAAACCCCTTGAGCCGCTTTTCCTTTTCCGGCTGTAGCGCGAGGGGTTTTAAGCTTTCCTCACTATTCTGGTAAACTCAAACTCGGATTGATTCTAGTCCATGCACTTGTTCATCACCGTTGGTTGAGTTTGACATGCAACTGTCCCCCCAAGAAAAAGATAAACTCCTGATTTTTACGGCAGCGTTACTTGCAGAACGGCGCAAGGATCGCGGTCTTAAACTCAACTACCCCGAAGCCATCGCCTACATCACCGCTGGCATTTTAGAAGGGGCGCGGGATGGCCGAACCGTCGCAGAACTGATGACCTACGGCAAGACATTATTAACCAAAGGGGACGTCATGGAAGGAATCGCCGAAATGATTCCTGAAGTGCAGGTAGAAGCAACCTTCCCCGATGGCACCAAACTCGTCACGGTTCACGATCCCATTCAGTAGAATGCCAGGAATTCTCTGAGTCAAATTCTGAGGGTTCTACTTGACCATTTTTTGCCCCCGCCTTGACCATTTTGGGCCTCGTTCAGTAGCCACCGCCACTGGCAAGCTTTTCACAATGCCTGGGCAATCTATCTGGCAACGAAGCAGCATCACTCGGTCACATTGCAGTATCACTCAGTCACATTAAAGTGCATGCCAATGGACTTTAGGGATTTGCAAAGAAATAATATCCCCTCTTCATTCCCCTACCCTCCTACCCTTTTACTCTCCTACTCTTTTACTCTCCTACCCCTACCCAATTGGGATTTTATTCATGCACTGTTCCCTTATACCGTGGCTGACCATCCCAAACGGGCAGGGCAAGTAGAGCTAGATATTGGGTACGAACGGTTTGAGGTGGGAAACAACTTCCAACTCTGCCACTGTGGGTGGAGGGGGAAATTTGCTGGCCACTGCGGCTCCAGGAGACCGATGGGCAAACCTGTCGATCGCAACGCATCATCCTGGCTGAGCAAGTTCACCAAAAACAGGAAGCCTTTACAACAGACAGTCCCCCACCCGCCCAGTGGAACTAGGAATTTTTCACCTGTGCTCCGTGACTGCGGGGATCGTCTTGGGTTGATTTGGTTGCAGCAGCCGGGGGGGTGTAATCGCTCGTTTGACCAATGCCAGCTTGCAAGTAGGGCAAGGGCTGTCCGTCAGATAAAGCCACTAGATTGGCCTCCATGACGCCCTTGGGCTGTTCACCGATCGCCTCTGCCACGGCGTCCCCTTGGGCGCTGAGGTAAACAAAATGGGGGATCCCATCCACCTTGTAGTGGACAATTTCCGGCAGCCATTTATCGTTATCCACATTCAACATGACAAAGTTGACGCGATCGCCATATGCCGTTTTCAACGTTTGCAAATCTCCGGCCATAGCCTGACAACTGGTGCACCAATTTGCATAGAATTCCACCAGAGTGGGCTGACCATTACTCAAGGCAACTTCGTAGGGAACTGCTGTTTTGGCCATCCCATCGAGAGAAGCTGGGGTCGTATTCGATCGTAAGCCCAGAGCCACCGCCGCTGAGAGGACGATCGCCACGATCGCAATCACGACGTTCCGAAGTTTGCTGCCAGAATTGGGTTGAGTTGTATGATCAGTCATAACAGTTCGGGAGATCCTTCTCAAAGCCTTACCATTGCCCAGTTTAGCTGACGACGGAAATTCCCGTCGCGATTGTCCTGAAGTTGGCGATCGTCCCGTCAACGCCCTCCTAAACTATAAGGTCAGTCTTTAAGGTCAGTCTTTTTTTGACAGAGCACTAGGCGTTCCCAATGCTCGTATTACCTCTAAATCCGTAGCAGATTATAATGACGCCCACATTCTCTTTCTACAATAGAAGCAACCTATTCTGGTCAGGCTTGTTCCAGGCTCCCTCTGAGCTGATTCTTCCAAAAACGCTGTGAAAAAACGAGTTACCCTTACCTTTCCCCGCCGTTATGTGCAGATGCCAGTCACCTATCGTCTGGCAAAGGATTTTAACGTTGCAGCCAATATCATTCGCGCACAGGTAGCCCCGAACCAAGTGGGAAAGCTGGTGGTGGAATTGTCTGGAGATATTGATGCTCTGGATGCAGCGATCGATTGGATGCGAACACAAGATATTACAGTTTCCTTTGCCAGCAAAGAAATTACGATCGATGAGGATGCCTGTGTGCACTGTGGTTTATGTACGGGAGTGTGTCCCACAGAAGCGCTGACATTAGATCCACAAACCTATTTACTAACCTTTACCCGATCGCGCTGTATTGTCTGTGAGCAATGCATTCCTACCTGTCCGGTGCAAGCAATTTCTACCAATTTCTGATCGCGTTTCATCGGTATTTGCGTCAAATAAGAACGACTGAAAGCAAAATCGGACGTTGTATCTAGTCATACTGATTTACAGTCTCAGTGGAATACTTCAGTGGAATATTAGTTAATACTGATTTAATACAAGATTGAATACTGATTTAATACAAGATTGAATACCAGTAATGCACCAACTAAGGACGAAATGATCGAAATTTGCAGAATAGCTATGAAACAAATTGGAATCGGTGTCCTCCTAAGCTTAGTCCTGAGTTTTGCGAATTTGGGATGGGTAGAGGGTGCATTTGCAGAAAACTTGACCGATCGTGTGGCGACTTTTCCCCAATGGCAGCATCTCCCCACTGTCCAAGCCCCCGATCGGGAAATCGCCTTTCCCCAGTGGCTGGCCGGGACGTGGCATGTCAAAAGTACCCTGATTGATCTTGTGGCTCCCCTAGCTCCAGAGATTGTAACCCCAGGATTTGAGAGTAACCGAGCCTCTCTCAATCAACCGATCGCATTTGATGTTCGGTTTATTGAGCAGCCGGTGATTAATACGACGGCACTCATTCCATCTACGGCCAATCAAGTTGTGATCGATCGGGCTTTCAATGGACTGAATATTGCCCGCGCCTATTTGGGCGATAATCTCGTGAAATCAGTTACCGTCAATCCCAAGTTCCCCAACGAACAGCGAACGCTTTTGCAGGGCGATCGGGAACTCATCTCCCGCATTACAGGTCGGAATACTGAGCAGCCTGATTCCGAGGAATTTATTACCACAGAAATTTTTCAACAGATTTTTCGGGGGAGCACTTCTCCCTATCTCAACCAAGTGGAAACAACCACGGATTATCACCTACAAAATTCTCTAGACACTAATTCTCTAGACACTAATTCTCTAAATACTAATTCTCTAGACACTAATTCTCTAGACACATCTGAACAAACCCAAAGGCCACCGATCGTCGCAGATCAATTCACGGCTGTTTATCTCTCACCCCAGGATCCCCAATATTTTCGCGCGAGGGAAACTCCCATTGCTCTCTATCGCTACCGTTTAGAATTATTTCCAATTTCCAAGTCATAGTTTTTTCTTTTGTTACGTCCAATTTTTCGTCTTTGCTAATGTTCGTCTTTGCTAATGTTCATTTTTGCTAACGTTGATACTTGCTTACTCAGGAGTCTGTTTGCATTATGGTTCAGTGGAAGCATAGGATACGTACCTGGATTGAGACCCTCTTGCATTCCGAAACGCTAGCGAAGGATCTCCAGGATAATTTGGCAATACAGGCTTTGACGCCCTTAACAACGACTTATTTGCCTTGGTCTTCTTCTGCAATGCGTCCCAGTGGCATTGTTAAAGTTCTTAATACATTGGTCTTCCGTCGTCCCCAGGCAGTTGTGGAATGTGGCAGTGGCCTGACAACTTACTACTTGGCTAAACTTCTCAAAAATTTGGGCCACGGTCACTTATATACGATCGATCATGATCTAGATTGGCTTCACCAAGTCAAAGGATTTCTGACTCAAGAAAAATTGTTGGACTTCGTAACCTTCATTCATGCCCCCTTGGCTCCCTGTGCCTTGGCGTTGGATGGCAACCTGTGGTACGACGCCGAACCCATTCAGCGGGCGATCGGAAACCAAGAAATTAATTGCCTCATCGTCGATGGCCCCCCGGCCTATGAACCGGGCAAACAATTGGCTCGTTATCCAGCAGTTCCTTTTTTTGCTAAGCAGCTTGCGCCCGCTTGCCCGATCGTGCTTGACGACATCCAGCGTCCTGGAGAACGACGAATTATACAGCGCTGGTCAGACCAACTAGGGATCTCGTTTCAGATGTACCCTGTTGATGGAGGCATTGCAGTTAGTCAACCCGCCCAAGGATTTAATATTGAATAGAGCAAATTTGGGTTAACCTCTGTAAAATTCCCTCCCCCTCAGAATCTCTTCTGCTCCTAGCGAGCCTCCTCCCGCTTCACGCATTCCTCACCCCCTAGTTTCGCAGCCTCGCGATCGATGGATGGCAACTATCATGGATGACGACTATCTAAGCCTGCCTGTGTGGAAGACTAGACAAAGATCGCAACAGAGATCCCATTCCTGCGTTATCAACTTTCTAGATTTAGTGACATGTCGCAATGTTTTACGTGTAGATACGTAAATTTTAATATCTTTGGTTGTGGAGAGGTCTTTCCCTTTGCTACTCTCTTGCAATAATAGATTTAAATCAAAGCATCGAATGAATTAGTAACGTTCCTGAAAACCAAATTCGCGGGTTAGGGGTCGATTGGGAGAGACGGATGGGCTGATGAGGCTCTGTTCCCAACCCAATAACTCGGTCGGTAAAAGGTTTATCAATGGAGTTCTAATTAGTGTGGCAATGGGCTACGCAGGATTGCTTTATCCACTTTTCTAAGGCTTAGACAATTGCGCTATGAATCATTATTGCGAACAGTGGATCGCCGACTGGTGTTTGGAGAATGGGTGGACTGATTGGTTTCGCGATCGATCCAGCTATTGGGCCTTTCCACCCAATGCTGTGATGCCTGTGCCGATTCCCCAGCAAGTCCTGCGGGCAATTAAAGCAGAAAAGGGATTAAGTGCCGATGAACGCTTTTGGTGCCTCGTTGCAACAACAGTCTTTTTAGTCTCCTTGGGGCTCAGTTGTGTTCTTGCGGCTCCTATCCCGTTGGTGGCTGGTTTTGCCTTTTGCGCGATCGTGGTTGGCACATTAGAAGACGAAGCGCTTTAACTCTGGGCTAGAACGGGACATCATCCTCGTCATCATCTACATTCAGTCCATCCTCTCCCAAAATCTCTGCAACCGTAGGCAGTTCGCGGCTGGGCGGAGGGGTTTGGGCATTGGACAGTGGAGGATGGGGGGGGGATGAAGGCGGGGAATCGTGGGAGCCAATCTGAGAATCTTGAGGATCAACGGACTTTTCAGGAACCGCGACCTCGTCTTCTAACGTAACAACTTGACCATTAAAGGCTTCGGCTAAACTTTTCGTTGCGCGACTCAGTTCATCTAGGTCATAGCCAGTCGCTTTCGCCGATGGCATTTCCAGCAGCATTCCTCCAGTGGGCGAATCGATTGTTGGTGGCGGCGTAGGCAGGTCGATCGGTCGAGGTAAGCCCGTCGCCGGTGGGCTGGGCTGGGCAGACTTCTGGGGGGGCTGCGGCTGGGCAGACTGAGATGGTTGGAAGGAAGAGGAGGACTGGGCGATCGCAGGACTGGATTGGGCTGAAAAGCCCTGGGATCTCTCTTGGTGAGACGATCCCGGAATCTGTGAAGACCCGGCGGCGGGCGGCATCAGTTTACCGTCTATGCCAACCCAAACCAGCTTAACGTTAGCTTTGCAGGCTTTGGCACAGGCTTTTCCGAGAGCTGGGCTTTGTTTTTTCACGATCGCCAGCATGGTTTTGACCACTCCGATCGTAATTTCTTGGCCGTCAAATTTCAGCAATTGGCAGTTAGGCCGAATCATTCCCAAGGCCGGAGCCGAATCAATGTGCCCCAGAATTTGCTGCCATAGCGCTTCTAAATCTGGGTTGGTAGGCTGGCCAGAGGGTTCGGTTGCATTTGCAGAAGCAGCGGGAGTTGGTGTTGGGGGACTCGTTGGTGGAGTTGGGGTTGCAGCAGGAGTTGTCGTAGATCGCGGTGCTGTCGTGGCGGTTGGTGGTTGGGATATCGGTTGGGATACGGGTCGGGCAGTTGGCTGGGTGGATTGGGCCGTCGGCTGGGGCGTAGATTTTGCGGAGGGTGGGGATGCAACCGATCGGGGCACCTGCTGGGCCGCAGTCGTCGGGCTGACAACACTGGCAGTGACGATCGCCGAGGGCAGCAATCCCATTAAGGTCACTTCCAGCCAGAGCCGGGGTTGGGTCGTGTTTTTAATTTGCACTTCGGCACTGCGCAGGTGTTGCTGTCCAGCCAGCAACCAGCCAATGTCCACCGATTGAACAAATGCAGTCATTTCCGCCCAAGTGGGGGGCGTGATGGCCACTAAATCATTGCGCTGGGGGGCCGTTTTGGCAATGAGCAAATCCCGGTAGAAACTAGCTAAATTTTGCAGCACAATCAACGGCTCGCGGCCCCGATCCATGAGGCGACGGGTGCGATCGAGCATCGTTTCGGGATCATCCGACGCGATCGCCTGCACCAACGCCATCAAGTCCCGCTCCGGTACCGCCCCCACCAGATCCCACACCTTTTCGACGGTGACTTCACCCGCCAATAAGCTGAGTTGATCTAGCAAACTTTCCGCATCGCGCATGCCGCCCTGGGAAATTTGGGCCACCAGTTGCACCGCATCGGGCGCGATCGCGATCTGCTCCTGGTGGGCAATCTGGGTCAGGTGTTGCACCATCGCTTCTAGGGGAATACGCCGAAAATCGAAGCGCTGACAGCGGGAAATAATCGTCGGTAAAACCCGCTGGGGATCGGTGGTTGCGAGGACAAATACGACCCGTTCTGGCGGTTCTTCCAACGTCTTTAGCAATGCATTAAAGGCCGCATTGCTCAGCATATGAACCTCGTCAATGACATAGACCTTATAACGGCAACGCACTGGAGCAAATTGCGCCCGTTCAATCAGTTCGCGAATATTATCAACCCCCGTATTGCTGGCCGCGTCGATTTCAATCACATCTAAGGCAGACCCTTGGGTGATTTCGCGACAGATTTCACATTGGCCGCAGGGGTGGGGCGTTGGTTCCGATCCCGCAATGCAGTTGAGGGACTTAGCCAAAATGCGAGCGCTAGAGGTTTTTCCGGTTCCCCGAGCCCCCGTGAACAGGTAGGCCGGAGCAATGCGTTTTTGGGTTAGGGCGTTGCTGAGCGTAGTCGCGATCGCTTCCTGCCCCACCAATTGCGCGAAGGTTTGAGGACGATATTTGTGGTGCAGAGGAATGTAGGACATAGGAACGATCGCGACCCAAGTCGAAGTGAACCGGGATCTATTGTAAGCCCGATTTCCCCCTTCCCTGGGACTAGAACAAAAGTTCTTAGAATACTTTTTTAGGATAGAAGCTCCTGAAAAAGCCGCTGGTAGCGCTGGGCCTGTTGCGTGAGGGCAAAGGATTTTTCCGCATGGGCACGGGCTTGGGCACGCAACGGTCGATCGGTCATCAGCACCCAACGAATCCCCTGGGCCAAGTCCTGGACGCGGTAGGGCTGGGCCAGGTATCCCGTTTCGCCTGGAATAATCATGTCCGGCATCCCACCAATTTTGAATGCCACACAGGGTGTCCCACAGGCCAAGGCTTCCAAGACTGTATTGGGCAAATTATCTTCCAGGGACGGTGCGACAAACACATCCGCTGCGGCGTAGGCCAGGGATAGAGAAATCTCATCGCCCAAGGTGCCTAGGTAGTGGGTGGGAAAGCCTAAATCCGGTGGAACTTCAGGTTGCGATGCACCAAAAATCACCAGTTCAGGTCGCTGGGGCCACGATTGTTGGCTCAGGCTTTGCAACGCCGCTTGCAAGACATGGAACCCTTTGCGCCGATCGCGGGTGGCATCCGCCGCACCAAAGAGAATTAATGGCACATCCAACGGTAAATTTAGAATTTTGCGAACCATGGCGCGATCGTCGTCGCGATCGTAGGGGCGATACCGCTGTAAATCGAGGCCATAGGGGATAATTTCAACGCGGTAGGGCTTTAACAGCGAACTTTGGGCCGCACATTGGGCTAACCAGCAGCTAGGAGTGACGATCGTTAAATTGAGCCGTTGCCAAGCACGCTGTTTCCGCCGCCAAATCCAACGGGATAAATCGCGGGGTTTCTGGCTGTTGAGTTTTGGGCAAGCACCACAGGTTTGCTCGTAGCGATCGCAGCCATCGCTGTAGTGGCATCCCCCGGTAAAGGCCCACATATCATGCATCGTCCAAACGATCGGTTGCCGGAGCTTACGCAAAGTTTCCAGCCGCAGAAAGCCACTGCCCATCCAATGGAGATTGACAATATCCGGTTGCAGGGCTGCAATTTGCTGCGTCAAAGGTTCCGGTAACCAAGCGGGGGAATAGCGATCGATTTGCCGTTGACGATAGAAGTTGAGGGGCAAGCCATCAATCCCAGGCCGCAAGAAGGCGATGGTTTTCTGGAGTTTGCTGCGGGGGGCAATGACAGAGCGATCGTCACTGGCTTTGTTTTGTACCAGCATTTGGGATTCTAAACCGATTTCTTGCAAACCCTGGTGTAAGCGATAGGCTGCTCGCGCTGCGCCCCCGGTGATGTCGTACGTACTGAGCAAGAGCGGTTTCATGGTTTCACCGCCTCCATAAAGAGCGAATCGGGTTTGCGTACCTGTCCTTGCAGGGTGTCTAGCTCAAAGTCATTAAAGTGAGGAATTCGACTTTCTGATGCCTGACAGACCTGAATTTCTGTAAATCCCGCTTGGCTGAGTAATTGCTGAAGGGAAACACGATCGTACATCCAGCGATGAAGTTCTCCAGAATTACGAAAGATACCTTCCTGAAAACTTTTCTGGGCCTGCTTTCCAGCAATGAGTAAGACAAAAAACTCAGCAACTTTTGTACGAATTTTCTGGATATACCAAGTGGGTCGTTTCGATTTAATTTTTTGCCAGCGGGTTAGTTTTTTTGCTTGATAATAGTTATCTATTTCTGCACCCATACGCGATCTCACAAACGCTCTATCCAAGTCAGCATTCTGATCATTGAGCCGATCGAGGTACTTGCCCATCTCTCCCCCGGCATGGGTACGGGTCATTTGGTCTAATAATTCCAGTAGCATCCAATCATACTGCCCGATCGCTTGAGAATTGCCAGATGTAGCCTGTTCCAACGTTGCTAAGTATAACCGTGCAATCTGTTCTAAATCCGGTACCACGATTCTCAAAATTCCACCGGGTTTCAGAACTCGAAAGGCTTCAGTAATCAAAAAACTTGCTTGGACTGGTTGTAAATGCTCTAAAACGTGGGAGCTATAGCACACATCGCAGGTACGATCGGCAAACGGTAAGCCTCGCCGAATATCAAAGCTGCGAACTTCCGCCGCACTGGGCATCAAATCTAGGTTGACCCAATCCGGATGGAAGGTTTGTCCACAGCCAATATTCACAAGTTGCATCATCGTTGTTTCGCGATCGTACGTCTTCATTTAACAAGGCTTTTTAAATAATGACTTAGCTTAAAAATAATTGAGCTTAAAAATAATTGAGCTTAAAAATAACTCAGCCTGAGATTGTCCCCGCTTGCTTGATAGGTAGGATCGATCGTACCTTTTTGACAACTCGCGTAGTATATCCTGCTATTTGTTGCTTGGGTGCCCAACCAAGTAACGAAACCAATTCCTCAGGGGTTTTCTGATGGCTGGCTCCAACTATCTGGGTTCCCCAAGGTTCGTGTTGTGTTGCCTCGATCGGTGAAACAAAGAATTGAGGAAAGCGCTGACGGATCTGGGCTTCATGGAATAGGTCGAGATGTTTCTGCAATAATTCCGGATACAAGGAATACCAGGGATCATTGCGAAACTCACTCAGTTGGGGGGAGGCATAGGGGCCATCGATCGACACCCGACAGCCGCAATAGGCCGCGTAGGCAATGTGGGAGCCAATCACATTGGAAGTAACGCAATCGAAGCTACGGAAAATGACATTCATTCGAATCAGCGCATTGCGATCGTCCGTAGTCGCTCCTGTAATCCAAGGAATTTGATAGTGATCTAGAACAGGAATCCAATATCCTTTTTCTATGCAGGAACCATGGATGCAAAATACAATATCTGAAAATTCGGCTTTCCATTGCGAAATATATTTTACATAGTCTTCCTGATCAACTTTCTGTTCCGTATAGGCAGAGGAATGGGAGGGCATTACCAGTAGTGTTTTAGGCTTTCGATCTACGGCTTGTAAGTTCCCGTAAATGAAGGGTAAACCTGCTGCATGAACCCGCTGAAAGCCGAATTTCTGTAGGATTTGTACTTGTTCTCGGGTAGTCACTAAAACGGTGTCTTGCGGCTGCCCCCAAAAGGTAAGTTCGCGGGGATAGGTAATCGGGTCAGTGCAAATCCAACCGTGGAGCCAGTGGGCAAAGCTACGAGGGGGCTTAGCTCGATCGACGGCACAGGCAATCAAATGGCTAATGCCGTAATAATCCGGTTCACTCCGGAGCCGAATTCGTTCAATGGGGGGCAATCGTTTCGTGAGCCAATCGATCGAAGCCATTGCTTGCACTCCTTTTGCTGCCTAGCCAATCTATACCAACACCTTCAAACAATCTAAGCTAAGAGTTCCCACTTCATCGGCGTTCCAGCCTTGACTGCGCAACGAAGGGATTTGCCTAAAAGCTGGTCGTAGTATTTGGGAGGGAGTCCCAAACCGGGACGGATCGATCGCAAATTCTCAGGGGTTAACACAGCTCCAGGTTGCAGGTCTTGAGTGATGTAGAGCGATCGACGAAACTGGAGAGACTTGATTTCCGCCGCTGTGGGGCCATAGCTGATTTGGCCGAGGGCTTGGGCGGCCCGCTCCGTTTCCGTCACCAACTGCGCCATCTCCTCTGGTTCCATGGAAAAGGCTGCATCCACGCCACCGTCCGATCGTCGCAGGGTGAAATGTTTTTCGATTACCGTTGCCCCTAGGGCAACGCTAGCCACGGCTACGCCAATGCCCAAGGTGTGATCCGATAGCCCCACTTGCACGTTAAACAAATCCCGCAGGTGCGGAATCGTGAGCAAATTAGAATTTTCGGGTGTGGCGGGATAGGTGCTGGTGCATTTGAGCAAGATTAAATCCTGACAACCCGCCTCCCGTGCGGTTCTGACGGCTTCATCTAATTCCGCGATCGTCGCCATGCCCGTGGACATGATTATCGGTTTCCCGGTTTGGGCGACTTTACGAATTAACGGTAAATCAATGTTTTCAAAGGAGGCAATTTTGTAACAGGGCACGGAGAGGGATTCCAAAAAGTCCACTGCCGTGGCATCAAAGGGCGTACTAAAGCCAATCATGCCCAGGTCGCGACAGCGTTGAAAAATCGGCTCATGCCATTCCCAGGGCGTGTAGGCTTGCTGATACAGGTTGTAGAGAGAATTGCCCTGCCAGAGGCTGTCGGCGTCGTGAATCCAGAATTCTCCCTCCGTCAGGTTCAGGGTCATCGTATCCGCTGTGTAGGTCTGGAGCTTGAGGGCATGGGCACCGGATTTCGCTGCGGCCTCGACCAGTTCCAAGGCCCGATCGAGGGATTGATTATGGTTTCCCGACATTTCGGCAATAATAAACGGCGCGGTGTGCGATCCGATCTCTCGACTTCCAAGCCAAATTCTTTCTAGTGACATTTCAGATTCCATGTTTCAGAAGGACTCACGAATTGCGTATGAAGTGTTTTCTGTTTTTCCTGTTAAAACATATTCTGAGGCTTGATCCCAACCCAAGTTAGCAATCACATCAACTATGGATAAGTGACTAACAAAATGAGCCGTTTTCAATTGTGGATAGGGCTGAGGATGGTAATCTTGGAAAATCAATCGAGTTGATGATGCTTCAAAAACCCGGTCTGCAATAAGATACTCTTGTGACCCGATCGGACTTATATACTCATCACATTGACAAGCTTCACAGAGATTGTAGAGATGCTGCGATCGCTTCCCAGATGCCCCAACCTCACTGGCTCGAATAATTTTAGGGGATAAACTTAGTTGGGTCGAAATCCAGTCAATAATTTGAAAATTTAGATCCACTAAAAGTTCTAATGATTCATTGAGAAGAATTTCTGTCAAACCGATCAAACAATCAGAATAGGGAGCTTTGGAATAGGCTTGACTAATTGTTTGAACATGTTTTTTTCGCCATTTTTGTCCATTATCTAACTGAATTGTCGAAATAGATTCAACTCCATACTGAGAATGAACAGGAACGGTAAGCCAGCATTCCTGACCGTTTAATAAGATCCGATTGCGACTTTGCCAGGATCTCCGCTCAAACTGAACATCATCTAAAATGATAAATACATCAGCCTGAGCCATCAAGTTAAAATAACCTGCCCAGGGAAGATAAGTTGGCTGCATAATAACGCATCGCATCATTCTCACCGACGATAGATATAAGTTGTAAACTCAAAGGGAATAATACCTGGTTTCAGTTGGTAGTCATTGCGTAAGACTACATAGGGAGATAGATGCTCCTTGGCAAACTTAAAAACGACCTCAGGATATTCATAAAAAAGCCCTTGATCATAGTAGTCAACATAATGACTTAGTAAATTAAATGCCAATCCTTTACGAGCGCGGGAAAAACATTCTGTGAGAGTGGACTGGTAAAATAGACGGTTATCTTCAACCAAATTGTTGAAAACGCCACTAATCAGAACATAATCAAATTTCTCCGAGGGGGCAAGTTCCTCCATTTGACAAAAACGAAACTCAGGATGCTTTTTCTGACCACACTGAAGTACTTCAGAAACGATATCCACACCAGTATAATTAACGGAAATCTTCCTGGATTTTAAATAGTTTGCTAGATGCCCTGTCCCACAGCCAAAATCTAGAATGCTTTGGCAATGGAGATCGTCAATTTCTGTAAGAATTGCGAAACGGGTTTCTTGAGTTCCTCGATCGCGCCATTGGGAAGCTTCTGGGGAATCACCATACTGGAGGAAGAGGTTTCGATAGTGCTCTGCTAAATTCATATAGTCTCAATAATGAGTTTGATTTTTGAAGTTTGCATTTACTGGTTTAAAACCCACTTATTAAAGTTTACTTTTTCAAGGTGATCAGAAAATCATTGGATTGAAAGGTCTGATTTTGAAATGTTGTGATGTATCTATCTATGCATAAGAAATTAAGATTTAGTGGTTTGAAAATTGACTCAACCTCTGCTTGAGAGAATCCATGTAATCCCAGGGTATTGTTCTGCTGAATCCTAAAATCAACCTCGCTAGCAAACAGAAAAAATCCTAGTCCCCCCGATCGAAGAACTCGATAAATTTCCCCAATACCTTTTTGCACAGTTGCTAATCCAGCAGCTTCAAATACGCTACAGCTGATGATTAGATCGAAAAAATTATCCTCATAATTGAGTTGGTCAAGACTCGCTACCTGTAAATCTGCCACAAGATTAGCAGATTGGAGGCGCGATCGAGTGTTGGTTACCCCAACCTCAGAGATGTCACAGCCGTAGGCTTGAAATCCCTCAGATGCTAGGAAATGGGTATGCACTCCGCTACCACAGCCCAGATCCAAAACGCGGGTCTGAGCACGATCGGCGATCGGAAAGTTCCGAAATACAAATTGAATCACTTTTTCATGGGGATATTTAGGCCCTTTTGACTGATTCCAGGAATTCCAGATATGTTGATGTTCTTTCATTAAACTTGCCATAGATAACTCTCCAATTTAGCTAGCTAGTTTGTAAATCATTTCAATCACTCGTCCAACTCCTAATCCATCAATAGATTGCTGACCTTGAATTGTCATTTTCTCTAGATGAATTGTATTACTCAAAAACTGAGTGATTTGTGCTTCTAAGAATGGAACCGTTAAGTCAGAAGCTTCTCCCAAAAACCAGTTAATACCGTAATTATGCATCGCCTCAGAGACCTGATTTTGTGTAGGATGAGTTGCAATAATCATTGCAGGAACCCCCATGCAGGCTAACTCATATACTGTAAAACCACCTGCACTAATGGCGACATCCGCCCAATCCATTTGTGATGCCATATTGGAGACATCATGCAGGCATGTAATGGTATGTTGAGAGACCGCGTTAATTTGTAGTTGAATGTCTTCCCAGTATGGACAACCAATGCCGATAATGACTCTGATTTCTAGCGATTGATTAATAGATCTCAGTGCTTTTAAAATCAGAGAAGTCATATTGCTGGGATCGCTACCGCCCATAGTAATTAATAGTGTCTGCGGGACATTGCAACGATTTTGTCTTTGAGATCGTGTTTGCCAAAACTCCGATCGCAGTAAAAGATAGTCGATTCCCAAAAGTTGTAGGCAGTGACTGGGTAAAAGCGATTGATATTGGGCTTGGCGATCGTCAGCAAGATTTTGATCTAGTAGTAAGTCACAGTCATGATTGCGATTAGCTAAATCATCCAGGACTAAAATTTTTTTGATATAAGGACGAACAAGCTGCTCCCACGATCGACTAATTTGATAGTGATCAATAATCAGCCAGTCAATTTCGCCTGAACACTGCTGAATGACTGAGATGGTGGCTTGTGCATCAACAGAATGATTCCAGTCTGAGCCAGCTTCTAGCCGAACTACCTGAAAACCTTGATTTCTGATTTTATGCTCAAGATTTTCCAACAATGTTTTGCAGATAAAAAAGACTTCAGCCCCCTGGGATTGTAATGCCGTCGCTAGTGTCAGACAGCGCATAATGTGCCCTGTTCCAATTTCCACAGAAGCATCTGCACGAATTGCTACTTTCACACCACAGCCTCCATCAACGGCTTTTGTATAACATGAGCATTAATCGCTACTAATTCTGGCTTTTGTTGGAGTAAACCAATGATGCTATGTAAATTAAATTGAGGTTGAGCTGAATACAAGTGTTCTAAAATACAGCGAATTAATTCAAAATCTTCTGAAGTATCTACAGTTAATCGACAGGGTGCGAGTAAACAATCCTGCATAACGGTATAGACATGATACCGAGAGGGCTGTTGGTAGATAAACGGTGTAACATGTTCTCGATGAGCAGGATGGGTTGCTTCTCGATAGGTCTCTTCTAGAACCTGCATCGAAAAAGCTTCGACATCCATTCCCCGTGGATAACTCACTTCATCGGTCACAACATAGTCCAAGTTGGGAACATTTTGTTGATAAATTGCAATGACCCGATCGATGATTTCAGGATCAATCAACGGACAGTCGGAGGTTACACGCACGATCGCATCTGCCTCAAATGTCTGTGCAGCTTCATAGTAGCGGGCTAAGACATCCTGCTCTGACCCACGATATACGGGAATTGATAAGCGATCGCATACATCCACGATCGGCTGATCCGTTTCATTTACCGTTGTCGCAACCACGATCTGATCGGCAAGAGTAACCCGCTGAAGTCGCTCCATTTGATACTCCAGCAACGGCTTTCCCAGCACTGTTTTCAGTACCTTACCGGGCAGACGTGTCGAAGTCATCCGAGCTTGCACAATGATGACTGTTTTCATTGCAACACCTCATGTAGGATGCGAATCACTTGATCCTGCATTGCATCGGTTAAACCTTGGTGCATCGGCAAACTGATCGCCTCGCGGTAATACTGCTCCGCCTGCGGAAAGTCGCCCCATTGGAAGCCTAACTGTTGGTAATAGGGTTGGGTATGGACAGGAATATAGTGAAGCTGTACCCCAATGCCCCGATCGCGCAACGCTCCAAACACTTGTCGATGGGATTTATTCAGCCGTTCCAATTGTAAGCGAATTACATAGAGATGATAGCTAGAGTGCGTATCTGGATGTTGATAGGGTAACGTAATCGGTAAATCTTGTAATTGCTGGTTATAACGCTGGGCTAAATCGCGACGACGATCGAGGAATTGCTCTAAACGCTGTAACTGACTATATCCCAGCGCCGCTTGCAAATCGGTCATGCGGTAGTTAAAGCCCAGTTCCTGCTGCTCGTAATACCAAGCGCCAGGGGAATCTTGCAAGAGGCGATCGGGATTCTGGGTAATGCCATGGGATCGTAATTGGCGTAACCGTTCTGCTAAATCCACCCGATTGGTTAACACCATGCCGCCCTCGCCCGTCGTGATCATTTTGACCGGGTGAAAGCTGAAAACCGTCATTTCTGAAAATTGGCCATTGCCGATCGTTTGGCTTTGGTAACGCCCCCCGAGGGCATGGCTGGCATCTTCAATCACTTGAAACCCGTACTGGTCAGCCAGTTCCGCAATCTCTGCCATAGCACAAGCTTGGCCGGAAAAATGCACAGGAATCACCACCTGGGGCAAGCGATCGCACTTGGCTGCCTGTTCCAACTTTTCCCGTAGCGCGGCAACGCTGAGGTTATAGGTGTGCGGATCGATATCGACAAAATCGACCTCGGCCCCACAGTACAGCCCACAGTTCGCAGATGCGACAAACGTATTGGGCGAAGTCCACAGTCGCTGGCCAGATTGCAACCCAAGGGCTAAACAAGCGATATGCAGCGCTGCCGTGGCATTGGACACCGCGATCGCATACTTCGCTCCACAGTAATCCGCCACCGCCTGTTCAAACCGGGCGATCGCGGGACCTTGGGTCAGCCAATCGGAACGCAGCACCGCAACTACAGCCTCAATGTCCTGCTCGGAAATGCTTTGCCGACCGTAGGGAATGTAAGCACTCACGGTGTGAGAATTTCTAAGAGTTGTGCTGGAGTTAGCCATTGATCATTTTTATCTGAACTGTATTGGAAGCCTTCCGGTACAGGTTGGCCTTTCTCGCCGATCGTATTCACAGTGAAGTCGTGAGCCATACTAAAGCTGATCGCCGGACAAATAACATAGTGATCGGCAAATTCCAAGGTGAGGTGGTAGTCATCCGCTGGACACATAACCTCGTGTAGCTTTTCACCGGGTCGAATTCCCACCACTTTCGTGGGTACTCCCGGTGCGATCGCCTCGGCCAAATCCAGAATGCGCATCGACGGAATCTTCGGAACAAAAATTTCGCCCCCCTGCATCCGTTCAAAGCTTTTGAGCACTAAGTCCACCCCCTGGGGCAGGGTGATCCAAAAGCGGGTCATACGGGGATCGGTAATGGGCAACTCCGTGGCCTTCTCCTGCACCAGCTTTTGGAAAAAGGGCACCACGGAACCCCGCGAACCCACCACATTGCCATAGCGAACCACCGCAAACCGCGTCACCCGATCGCCTGCAATATTGTTAGCCGCAACGAATAACTTATCGGAAGCCAGCTTGGTTGCGCCGTAGAGATTGATGGGACTGGCCGCCTTGTCGGTAGAGAGGGCAATCACCTTTTTGACGTCATTCTCTAGCGCCGCATCAATCACGTTATTCGCGCCGTTAATATTGGTTTTGATGCATTCCATGGGATTGTATTCCGCTGCGGGCACCTGTTTCAGCGCCGCCGCATGAATAACGTAATCCACCCCCCGCATCGCTAAGCGCAGGCGATCGACATCCCGCACATCCCCAATAAAAAAGCGCATCACCGGATCGGGGAATTCCTGTGACATTTCATACTGCTTTAGTTCGTCGCGGGAATAGACAATTACTTTCTTCGGCTGGTAGTGTTCCAGCAGCGTTTTGACACACTGTTTCCCAAAGGAACCCGTGCCACCCGTGATCAAAATCGTTTGATGATCAAACACAAGGCACTCCAACAAATTCTGCAAACTAGGGGGCAAGAGCAGGCATCAATGCACAGGATTGCAGCCAAACCGTTAAATAGCGAACGGTAGAGACTGTCTAGGAGCCTCAATGCAGATTCCAGTGCAAGGTATCTCTAAGATGCCCTTGACAAGGAACAAACCCATCATTTTGCTGTTGGGTAATTTCCGCTAAATGTTAAGATTTTTCCGCCAAAGTGATGAGTTGGTATGCCCCAAGGCGACCCAGAAACGATCGAAATGAATCAAAAACCCTGTCAGCAGCATGCTACTCACAGGGTTAATAGGGCTAGCGGGTGAGATTTCGCTCACCCAAGCACGATCGGTCTGTACCAGCGCAGTCTTTTTCTAGACGGGGTGGTAATCACGGGCATTGGTGCCTTCAAAGGCATCCCGCGTCGAAGCGCGACCGGGATCGAACCCTTCGTTCCGTACACGACGGCGGAGGTCGCCCGCATCCGGACTGGATTTCACGGCATCATCCGGGCTAATCCGACCCAACAGCACCAGTTCGCACAGGGCTTGGTTCATGACCTGCATTCCTTCGGAGCCATCGGTTTCCATCAAGCGGAAGGCTTCCGTTTCATCACCCTTCAGGAGATAGTCGGCCATGGCCGGGGTATTCACCATAATTTCGTGGACAGCAGTTCGACGCCCATCCGTGGTAGGCAGGAGTTGCTGGGAAATGACCGAAATTAAGGATTCTAAAATTTGGATCCGCATGGAAGCTTGCTCATCGGGGTTGTAGATGTTAAGCAAGCGGTTTAGCGTACCGATCGCGCTCTTGGTGTGCAGGGTTCCCAGTACCAAGTGCCCCGTTTGAGCTGCCTTGAGGGCAGTATCCACCGTGACGCGATCGCGCATTTCCCCGATCAGAATGACGTCGGGGTCTTCCCGCAGAACCGCCCGCAGTGCGTGGGCAAATTCCTTGGTATGCAGTCCCACTTCCCGTTGGCTGATCAAGCACCGATCGGACTGGTGCACATACTCAATTGGATCTTCGATCGTCACAATGTGGCGGGTATCTGACTCATTTAAGTGACGGATCATCGCCGCGATCGACGTCGATTTCCCCGATCCCGTTGGCCCAGTTACCAGAATTAATCCCTGGGGTTGGGCAATAAAGTGCTTCAGCACCTGGGGCAGCCCTAGGCCATCGATCGTGGGTACATCCAAGGGAATCAACCGGAACACGATCGCGCCTCCGGTCAAGCTATCAAAGCAGTTAACCCGACAGCGCAGGAAGCCGGGATAATAAATGGCCGTATCCAGTTCCTGGGTTTCCTCAAAGATTTCCCGCTGTCGGGGGTTAAGGATTTCATTCAAATACTGTTGAAAAACTTCCGGTGTAACAACGGAATACTCACGCTGCTGCACCATTTGCCCCCGCACTCGGAAGCGAGGCATTTCACCCACCCGGATGTGAATATCTGAAGCGTTCTTGGAATGGGCATCCCGTACCATCTGCTCGATCGTGTCACTGGTTGCACTGGCCTTAGCTGGTTCTGGCATCGGTGGTGCAGGGCGAGAGCGGGGAGTCATCGGTTGCAAGGGCGGGGGCGGCGGCGCAACTGGCTCAGCTTGGGCACGCGGGGGCGGGGGAACGGGAACAGTCCGTGAATAGTCCCGCTGATTTTTATCGTCCGGAGAGTTAAATTGATTCATAGAAAGCCTATTCCAGTAATACGCCCCTAACCTCAATGACTAAGAGACTGGTTGGATGAAAACCCACTTCAACCCTTATTGCAAAGAGAAGAATTAAATGGGCAGTTGCATAGACACAAAGATCACTAATTGGAATGATATTTAAGTTCAGGTTCAATCAGTTTGAGTAAACTCCCCTCAAAACTTAAATAGTCATGGTTCCCTATATATTAACGGGTTCCTAAGAATGTATCTAAAAATTCCGAAGTTGAGAGGAATGAATAGGGATTCTTCATGTTTTGTGAGTCGAATCTGGGCCAAATTTCGTGATCTGTTAATGGTTTGATTAAAATTTTGGGTTCTTTAAAGAAAAGATAAGAAGCAGTTAGAATTTCTACTTTTACTGCGATGTCTCCAGTCGCATCTACCTAAATCTAGAAATCCTACACGACTTCCCTAGGATTGCTCCAATATTTTAAGGGGGTCAATGGAATTTCAATGGGATTTTAATGGGGCTCCAGTCAGAGATTTTGATGGAGCAACGCCAGCCCCCATTGATTTTTTCAGCCATTGATTTCTAGCCATTGATTCCTAGCCATTCATATGGCCTTCGTGAATCTTGCCCATCTACCTGATCATCAACACCTATGCGTCTAGGTCAGCCATGGTTCGATCGCTTAGAACGAAGCTGGGCAAAGCCTGCCTACAGTGGGGGCTTACTCGGTTGTCTCGCGATTTTCTTTTTCATTGCCGCAACAAATACGCTATCCGGTTGGCTGTATGTCATGAGTGGTGTGATTTTTGCGCTGTTGGGGCTAGCTTTGCGGCTAGTCATGCAGAATGTCCAAGGCATTCGAGTCGATCGCCATGCCATTGAACCCGTGACCGCAGGAGACCCCTTACAAATTCGACTGGAGATTCACAATACAACTCGCCGACCCAAGACACTCCTCAAAGTCGAAGATCGCATTCCCCCCGCCTTAGGCCAGATCCAGACACAGGTTCTCGAAACCTTTGCCCCCCGATCGAGTTACACCTTGGCCTACGAGCAGCCCACCACGCAACGGGGCATCTATCGCTGGCAAACGGTGGATCTGCGAACAGGGGCTCCCTTGGGCTTGTTTTGGGCAAGGCGACCCCAACCCTGTCCCAGTGTGGCGATCGTCCATCCAACGGTACTCTCGCTGCAACGCTGTCCCATGATTGATCAACTGGGGCGGGATATGAGCCTTCAGTTTAACAGCGATCGACGGATCCAGTCAGCCACGGAAGGAGTGACGCGATCGCTGCGGCCTTACCGTTGGGGGGATCCCATCCGGTTGATTCATTGGCGTACCAGTGCCCGCTATGGTGAACTGCGGGTGCGGGAGTTGGAGCTTTTTACCGCTGGACAAGAAGTCGTGATTTGTTTGGATAGTGCCCGATCGTGGGTACCCGAAGACTTTGAGCAAGCGGTCATTGCAGCGGCTTCGCTCTATTTCTATGGTCAACGGCAACAATTGCGGATGTCTCTGTGGACTGCGGGAACGGGGTTAGTCCAGGGTGATCGGGCTGTTTTGGATGCCCTGGCCGGGACAAATCCCAATGAACTGGTCTACGCGGAAAGTTTGCCGGATTGTCCCATTATTTGGTTGACCCCCAATGCTGAAAGCGTGGGGACTTTGCCGTCCAGTAGTCGTTGGCTGCTCTGGTCTGCCCAAGAGGTCAGTGCGGGTCAGATCCCTGCATCGTCCCATCCTGGCCTGTGGGTGCAGCCCGATCGACCGCTGGTTCAACAATTACAGGCGGATATTTAGATGGGAAATTTCTAGCACGGGATTCCCAATGCAGGGTTCAAGTGTATTGTGTCCTGACTAATGCAACGTAAGTTCGATGAATTCGTGGTGCGGATCGATCGTCGGGGCTGCTCCGCAGCGAAGATCGGGGAACTTCTCCCCGCCCCCCTGCCTTGTCAGGGGACTCTACTCCCCCGACACCCCCCGAAAGTGAATTCTGCGCCCAAGCACAGGGGATTTGTGCGGGACAATTTCGTTAGTTAAACTCACACTAACGCAACAGCTGAGTCACTTCAACGGCAATTTCGGGAAACGCCAAAGGTGAGATCGTGTCTTGGGTCAGGGTCAGGTCAGTGGTGTATTGCCCTGTCTGGAGGGCACGAAAGACCCGCAGATGAAAATCCTGGAGATTGACCACCCAGTATTCTTGAATCCCTGCTTCTGCATAGATCCGCTGCTTTTGCCCCAAATCCTTTGCCAGGGTTGACTGGGCGTATTCAATTAGCCAAAAAATATCCTCAGGGTAGGGATGATGGTTTCGATATTCCATACCCAACGGTTTGACGATCGCTAAATCTGGCTGGGGTTCAGAGTTGTTAGGCAAGGTGATGGGTTTGGCATCTCGAATCTGGGCCCGATCGCCGAGTAACCGTCGGAGGTAGTCCGCTGCATCGCTGCTAAAGGCCGCATGGGCTGTTCCTTCCGGTGCCATGACAACCAGATCTCCTTGCAACAATTCCACAGGCTGCTCATCAAAAATTCCTGCTTCGATAGCCGCATGGTATCGATCGATTGACCACTTGTAGAGGGTTACTGTCATGCTGGCAAGGGTTTTACCCAATCTATGGTTTTACCTACTGTCTAGATTTGACGCCATCTTCCCAGGCGATCTATTCTGCATCCATTACAACACGAGGCGAGTTTCCCATGGGGAATGCATTTCCGGCGGAACTGTGGCAAGGAATTGAGGCGTTCAACCAGGGAAATTTCTATGCTTGCCACGATATCTTAGAGGCCATTTGGTTTCAGGCGGAAGAAGCAGATAAAAAGTTCTACCAAGGCATTTTGCAGATTGCTGTGGGGCTGTACCACTTTGGGAATGGTAACTGGCGCGGAGCCGTGATTTTGATGGGAGAAGGGCTGAGTCGGCTGCAAGGCTATCTCCCAGACTATGCAGGGCTGGATTTAGAACAGCTCACCCAGGATGCTGGAGACCTGTTGAGTACCTTGCAAACCCTAGGAGCCGATCGGGTAGGCGATTTGGTTCTGTTGGCTCCAGAAGATGCGGCGATCGCGCCTCCCCCAGAGGACAAAACTTTACAAGACAAGGTGATTCGATCGCGTCCTCTGATCCAGAAAGTCGCCGTTTCGGGGGAAGAATAAGGATAGGATCACCTCGTTAAAGCCCAGTGGTGATCCCGTTGAAGGGACTCTTCTGTCTCTATAGATCCTGGAGAAACTTTATTCCAGAGCGCCGCGTCTCAGGAAATCAGTGGCTGTGTTAGTATCCCTTTGTACTGAAATTGCTATGCAATCGCTTCCTCAACCGTCGCCATCTCGCCAAACCACCATGTTGTCAAAGCTTCGCTCAATTACCACCCGCTGCGGCCTATTAGTACTTCTACCGATCGCCACATTTTCGACCGGGATCACGTTGCCCAGCGCGATCGCCGCGTCCCAACCCGCGCCTGCCAGCAGCGGCCCACAGAATCCTCAGGCCATGCAGCTCAAAGCGAACGTCACCGAAGCCAATGCCAAAACGGGCGTGGTTGTGGCCCGAGGCAATGTGCAAATTAATTACCCCGCCCGAAAAATTCAAGCTACCGCTGCCCAAGCAGTTTACTTCAGCAAAGAAGGGCGCATTGTCCTGAGTGGGGATGTTTATATTCTCCAAGAAGGCAATAGCCTGCGGGGAGAAACGGTGACCTACTTGGTCAATGAAGGGCGGTTTGTCGCACTCCCGGAACAGAACCGTCAAGTGGAAGCCATTTATCTGGTGCCTGAAACGGCAAACGCGGCTCCAGCCCCAGCTCCGGTGCCCGTGAATCCCGCCCCAGTCAAGCCTGCTAAAATGCCGTTTCCCAGCGCTCCCAAAGCCACACCCATCAAACCTGCTGGTGAATCTTCTCCCAAATCTTAGATAGCGATCAACCGGTGTTAGAAAGTGATAGAAAGGGCTAAAAATCGCTGTTGGGTGTCCCTCAATCTGCGGATTTAGGGCATTGGTTGTGCGCGTTACAGGAAAATTGGGCAGGATGTGCTGGAATCCGCCTACTCTCGTTCCAAGATTAAATGGGGCATAATCAGAAACGTGTGGTGGCCCTAGCAACGAGATCGTTCAGGAGCGAGACTTGAAGTTAGTACTCGAAAATGTCCATAAATCCTATGGTGCACGGTCGATCGTTAGCCGTGTGAATTTATCCGTTGCCCAAGGTGAAGTCGTAGGGCTCCTAGGCCCCAATGGTGCTGGAAAGACGACAACGTTCTACATGGCAACTGGGCTAGAAAAGCCCGATGGTGGCAAAGTTTTGCTGAACGATGGAGACATTACCCAGTTACCCATCCATCAGCGAGCCCGATTGGGGATTGGCTACCTGGCTCAGGAAGCCAGCATCTTTCGCTATCTCACCGTTCAAGAGAATATTCGCCTAGTTCTAGAACAAACCAATGTGGGACGGAACCGAGAAGCCCGCCTCTGGGAACTGATTCAGGAATTTCGGTTGGAAAAGGTAGCGAATACGTTGGGCGTTCAGGTATCCGGTGGGGAACGGCGGCGGACTGAGCTAGCCCGCGCTCTGGCGGCTGGCCCCGATGGCCCTAAGTTTCTGCTGCTGGATGAACCCTTCGCAGGGGTGGATCCGATCGCGGTTGCTGAAATTCAAGACATTATTGCCAAACTGCGCGATCGCCACATTGGCATCCTAATTACCGATCACAATGTGCGCGAAACCCTAGAAATTACCGATCGGGCCTACATTATGCGGGATGGACAAATTTTGGCCTCTGGTAGCGCTGAGGAACTTTATGCCAATCCCTTAGTTCGTCAATACTATCTGGGGGATAACTTCCAGCCATAGTCGATCGTTCATGTCGATCGTTCATGGAGATTGTCCATAGCGATTGGCCATCGTCTGCAAGTTGGGTTTTAGCCCTATCCCGTCCAGTTTAAATCTAGGGAGAACTGACCAGCGTAGTTCTTGCTGGTACCCTATCTAGAAACCCTTTGATCCTCCCTGCCCGCCCTATTGTGTGCCCTATTTGTCCTGACATGTCCTGCAAACCATGACTGCAACTCCGTCTTTCCGTCCTGCCTTTCCGGGCATTGCTGTCCTCGATCGCTATTTGGCAACTCAGCTCACCATGCCCTTTCTATTTGGGGTGGGAGCGTTTTCGTCGATCGGGGTCTCCGTGGGGACGCTGTTTGACCTGATCCGCAAGATGACCACGATGAACCTGCCGTTGGACGTTGCGGTGCAGGTGTTCTTTTTGCAGTTGCCCTACTACATCAGTTTGGCACTGCCGATGTCCACGTTGCTAGCTACACTCATTCTCTACAGCCGTTTGTCTACGGATAGTGAATTAATTGCACTGCGCAGTTCGGGAATCAGTCCCTATCGCTTGATTTTGCCTGCGGTTGCGTTGAGTTTTTTCATTACAGGCATGAGCTTTGCCTTCAGTGAAGCGATCGTTCCGGCGGCTAAATACCGCGCTACGGTGACGCTAGAACAGGCACTGAATGAAGATAATCCTAAATTTCAGGAATCGAACATTCTCTCCCCTCAGTTTGAGGAAGTCAAACGCCCGGATGGGACAAAAGACCGCATCCTGACAAGGTTATTCTACGCGAGCAAGTTCAATGGCCGGGAAATGCAGGGACTCACGGTTCTCGACTTTTCCAAGGAAGGCTTAAATCAAATTATTGCAGCCCAGTCCGCTATGTGGGACAACAAGCAGGGCACTTGGGATTTCTTTAATGGAACTATTTACCTCGTAGCACCCGACGGCTCCTACCGGAACATTGTTAAGTTCCAACAGCAGCAGCTACAACTACCTCGCACCCCGTTGGATTTAGCCAACCGCAAAAAAGATTGGGAGGAGATGACCGTCACGGAATTACGGGAAGCCCAAGAACTCTCTGCCCAGAGCGGGGATGATAAACAGGTGCGTAAGTTTGATCTACGGATTCAGCAGAAACTAGCCATTCCCTTTATTTGCTTGGTGTTTGGTTTGGTGGGTGCCACTTTGGGAATGCGCCCCCAGCGACGATCGGGCAAAGGAGCCAGCTTCGCCATCAGTGTGCTAATTATTTTTGGCTACTATATTCTGCTCTTTCTCTGCGATGCGATGGGAAATTTGGAAATTTTAGCGCCTGTTGTAGCAGCTTGGTTACCCAATCTCATTGGTTTGAGCATTGGCGGCTTTCTGCTAACTCGTACTGCGAAATAGGTTGAGGGAATAGCGTACTAAATAAAATTCCAAGGGAACGGAATAAGTAGCTGAGTGAACGGGTAGACAGGGATCAAAATCGGAGTTGCAGTCTCAATTTTGATTGTTGAAACTTTTCCTAATAAACATCATCAAAATTGAGAAAACATTAATTTCTATCTCTCTAGATCAGCATTCTTTGTCTCGTTGCATCTTTTTGATCTTACTGATTCCATTTCAGCGTTTTGATCACATTTCAGTGACTGCATCGTACCTTTTGCTCATACCTAGGGTTTATCTGTCACCGTCAAGATAGTTCCTACTGTCTACTACTGCCGACCAACCAGGATTAGAAAGAACCCCAGACAGCCCGGGGACAGGAGCTCTTCAACAAGGTGACAAGGAAGGGTGTTATGCAGCCAGTCTGTCAAGGGCAAGCTAAGATCAAACTACTCGGGGCTTCAACTCAATGGGGGCTATTTGGTTGGGTTCCAGCCGATCGCATCTAAGCCATTGCATCTCGATCGATTCTCAATCTTTATTTGAGCTTCTTCTATGCGTTCCCCTCAATCTCCCAAAACACTACGGTATTGGCAAGCTAGACTACGATCGTTGCGGGATCCGCGAGTGGGGGGGGTGGCGATCGCCTTAGGACTGGCAGCCACCTTTGGTTGGATAGCATGGCAAAATCCAGAAAGCCTAGAATTCTCCCAATCAACCAGTTCAGAAGAGCCTCCTACTCCCTCCTCTGCAACCGCTGAGGATGCTGAAGACTTGGCGATCGGAGCAGACATCGACAGCTTGTCAGTCTTGTTCAATCAAGTGAAGCAACCCAGTTCCTCTCCCCTAGATCCTCTCAACCCAACGGCCAAACCGAAGAGTCCCAACCCCACTAGCAGCGATCCAGAGACCACTTCGACCCTCTCACTGCTCGCTGCCATTTCACCCACCCCAAAAAATCCCAGTCAAGCTGAACTGAACATGAGTCAGCTAGCGTTGTTGGGCAACTTGCCAGGAGATCCGCTGTCCCCCTCCCGCAATGGCTTAACGGGGAATACCGGACTGGAGAGCGCCATGTTTCCTGGACAGACTGCCCGTTCCCCCCTGGGCTCCGCCTCTGAAGGAACGCCACCCCAAAATGTTTTGGCGGATGCCCTAGCTCGGTTCACGAATTCACCCACTTCAACCCAGCCTGCGGGAAGTTCCAATAAGCCCTTTTCTGCATTCCCTGGAAGCAGTTTGGCCAATCCTCCCCTAGAAGGCACTCGTCCATGGCCACAGGCAACCTTTACGCCTAACTTGCCGATGCAGGGCACCACGGGGATCACCCCCGCTGCACTATCAGGGGCTGCTCCAACCCAGTACCCACCCAACGCCTATACCCAAGTCCTACAACAAGCTCCAGCGGTAGGGCTTGATCCACGATCGCCAGCCTTTGGTACGCCTGGGATTCCCACAGGGGGAACTGCCAATCCATCGATCACGCCTGGGGTAGGCATTCCTCAATCCACCATTCCTCAACCCGGTACCAGCTCCGTCGGCATGAACCAAACCGTGCTTCCTGGTACCTCCGCTGCGACCAATAACCAACCCCAGTTGGGTGGGATTCCCCAAGTAGACTCATTTACAACGCCTCGTACTACACCGGGTCGTTACATTGGGGGAGGACGCATTAATACTTTCTCCAATCCCTAAACCGACCTTCTATTCCCAACCGACCTTCTATTCCCAACTGACCTGTGAATAGGCCGTGCAGAACACTACAGCGTCATTGCTGTTAGTTTTCACGGCTGAATTTCCATGACCCTATGCGTCTGTCCGAAGCTGGATTAACGTGAGTTCGACAAGCAAAATTTCCCCTCACAAATCCCCTGTACTGGGACGGAGCATTCACTTTCGGGGGGTGTCGGGGGAGTAGAGTCCCCTGACGTAGCAGGGGGGCGGGGAGAAGTTCCCCGATCTTCGCTGCGGAGCAGCCCCGACGATCGAACCGCCCCGCGAATTCATCGAACTCACGTTGGATTATGGCTCCGAGATCGACCTTGATCGAGGAGCAAGCTTCGAACTTCAACCTCACGAAACTAAATGAGCATTTCTACTGGGTTGGGGTTATTATGAGAGTATGTTAAAAAATGTAAAGACTCACTTTTTTCTCCTAGCTCCTCAAAGTTCCACTATTTAGATTTGATGTTTCCATAAAGCATGTTTAACTCACCTCTCCCCTCCGATCCAGACTTGCTAAAAAGCTTACTGGAACCCCTTTTAGAAGATTTCCAATACTGGTTCGGTCGATCGCAATCCCTGTTAGAGCAAGAACGCATTACCTTCCTCGAAGAATCCCAGCAAACCAATCTGTTAGAGCGCGTCCTGACCGCCCAGCAAGAGGTCACCACGACCCAAACCCTTCTCAAAGTAACGGATGGGCAAGTGGGCGTTGAAACTGACGTTTTGATGAATTGGCATCGTCTCGTTCACGAATGCTGGGGGGTTAGCATGAAGCATCGATCGACCCAAGCTTCTTGATCGAACCAAAGTGATTCGGGAAAAGCTTTAAGGTTTGCCAGAAATCTGAGAGACTATAATTTAATGAATTGACCAGGGATCCCCCCACGATTAGGGCTTGGCATTCCATCGTTGCCTTGTTTCGTCCTCATTTGTGGTGATCTCAACAGTTGGCTGGGGGAAAGCGTTATGTGGCTCCACATCCTGTATATCATTGCCTTCACGATTGTTGCGTTCCTAGCGGTGGGAAACCTGATTCGCAGCATGTTAACCCTCGGGTTAGAATCGCAACGCGAACTTTCAAATATGATCAATGGCTCGGGCAACGATTCCACTGCCTCAGGAACTGTAAGACGGCAGCCCATGCCTACCCATCCAGAAATGTTGGATGCGGACGGCAAGGTCATTAATGAACCCCTCCTTGTCATGCGTTCCATGAGTGTAGAAGATGCAAGGGAACAGTTAGATGCGATTTACCGATCTTCTCCGGGCGGGGAATCCAACAATTCCAGCGATGAAGACAGTTGATAGGATTGAAGCAGCCGACGATCGCCCCTCTGCTGTTCCATGACTGACCCTTCCACTGAACCGACTCCTGCCCCTCTGCAACCTCAGGAATCAGCTGATCGGAACTCTCCTCCCTCAGCCGAGCCACCCACTGCCCCCTTAAATGTTTCCCTAGAAAAAATTGCTCTCAGTAAACGGCCCTTGGATCGGTTGAGGTTGCCCAATCTCCCGATACCTAAGATTAGCGAGACTTGGGATCAATTCACCCAACTGTCTCAGCAGTTAACGAAGCATTTGCCTACACCGCAGTTACTGGAGCCAGTTTTAGGGTGGTTCCGGGTGGATGAGACCAAACTGAAGGAAATTCTCCACCAGATCCGCAAAGATTTGCCCACCACAGAAGCGATTTTGATCGGCAAGCCGCAGGCCGGAAAAAGCTCGATCGTGCGGGGACTGACAGGCGTTTCTGCGGAAATTATTGGGCAAGGTTTTCGGCCCCATACTCAGCACACTCAACGCTACAGCTACCCAACCGATGAGTTACCCCTCCTGCAATTTGTTGACACGATCGGATTGGGCGATGGGGTGCAGGCAATTTCTGATGTCGTGCGCGATTTATTGGGTGAGCTAGCTTCTGCGCCTACAGTTGAGCGATCGAGCCTTGAGCGATCGCGGGAGCAATCGGGAAATGCAGATCTTCTGGATACCGCTCGAACGCCATCCCCCGATCAACCAGTTCAACCCGATCAAACGGCCCAGATGGATGCTTCTGATGATTGGGATGGGAAACCCGCTACCGCAGCCAAGGTCATTCTCCTCACGGTGCGTGTGGGTGACTTTGCCACCGATAGCCTCCGTCAGATTGTCCAGCAAGTTCGCCAGAAACACCCAGAGGTTCCTTGCTTGCTGGTTGTGACTTGTTTGCATCAACTCTATCCGCCCAGCCTAGAGAACCATCCTGCCTACCCCCCCCAGATCGCCGAGGTCGATCGGGCCTTTGCCCAGATTCAGCAGGATTTTCAGGGGCTATTCGATCGGGCAGTGTTGATTGATTTCACCCTAGAAGAAGATGGCTTTGATCCAGTCTTCTACGGGTTGGAAACTCTGGTGAATACCTTGGCGGAATTGCTGCCGGAAGCAGAGTCTCGGGCGATCGCCCAACTCTTGGACGATCGCAGCATGGGGAATCAAGTCGGTAATCTTTATCGGGAGGCAGCCCGTCGGGCCATTCTGCCCTTTGCCATTATGGCGGGTACCCTGGCAGCAGTACCTCTACCCCTAGCCACCATGCCCGTGCTGACCGCCGTACAAATCTCCATGGTGGCCTTCCTAGGACAACTCTATGGCCAAAAATTGACGGTTTCCCAAGCCGGGGGATTGGTTAGTACGATCGCGGGGGGATTCCTCGCCCAGACGATCGGGCGCGAATTGGTCAAGCTGATCCCCGGTTTTGGGAGTGTCATTGCGGCTTCCTGGGCCACGGCCTATACCTGGGCTTTAGGGGAAACAGCCTGTGCCTATTTTGGGGATTTACTGGGAGGCCGGAAGCCTGACCCTGCCCAAATTCAAGCGGTTATGAAGTCTGCCTTTGCTGACGCGCAAGATCGACTAAAAAAACCGACGATGAAAGCCTGAGCACCACCTTGGGCCACGGATCCTGATTCTATTGGGGCGGCATCCATCCCGTGAATGGAACCCCCTGGCACGCTCACACCCGATCGTACACCGATCACAATTTTGTGCTACCAAGATCACCTACGTGGGTGAAGTGCAAAGTTGACAACATGCGCCACTATGAACTGGTGGAGTGAAGTTCCCTGGTATCTAGTCAGATTATTTCTGATCCCCCACATTAACGGCATCCTCTTAAATTAGTGCCATACATCAGTGCTCCTCTATCCGGTTGAGGTTCTATGCGGTTTGATCGCTTCCAATTGTGGCAATGGCTCTCTTCAGTGTGGCGTTTTGGACAAAATCCTGTTCGATCGACCCATCTGGAAATCGCTCAAATCCTTGCAGGACTTGGAAGTTGGCAAATCTACGATCTGGGTTCTTCGCAGGAAACCTTGCAGTGGTCAGAGCCCTTATATCGCCTACTGGATATTCCGGTAGAGGTGCCCCCGAGTCATGCCTGTTATCTTGCCCAAGTGCATCCTGACGATCGCGATCGGGTCGCTCAAGTCCACCAACGTTGGCGAGACATGCAACAGCTTGAGGAATTGGAGTATCGTCTGGTACACCAAGATGGACGGGAACGCTGGGTGCGAGAACAAATCACCGTAGACTGCGCTCATCAATCCGGGGTGTTGCAGATGACGGGCATCGTCCAAGATATCACCGCAGACTATCAACAGGCTGAATATAACCGACTGCTCACAGAAACCAGTCAGAGAATTCGCCAGTCCCTTCAGGTAGAGGAGATTTTGCAAACTGCAGTGGCGGAAATTCGGCGGCTTTTAGGGGTCGATCGAGCATTTATCGCCCAAGTCAATCCACAAGGGTGTGGTTACATTGCCGCAGAATCCAATGATCCAGCGTGGGGCTCCATTGCGGAAGAGGGCTTTCCGTCAGAGGTGATTGCGGAGTTACAAACGGTTTATCGCCAGCGTGGAACGATCGTTCACCATAGCCCGACGGACCAACCATCGAAGGGCTTTCTACACTATCTGTATTGCAAATATGAAGTGAAAGCAGGCATCAGTACACCCATTGCAATATCTGGTGCAACGATGGGATTGCTTGCAGTCCATCAATGCAAGGGCAGTCGTCAGTGGAATACCCGTGAAATTCAATTATTGGAACAGCTAGCCGCCCAAATTGGAATTGCGCTGCAACAGGGATATCTCCATCGTCAGGCACAGGAAACGGCCATTGCGCTGGAACAACAAGTCAAAGAACGCACTCAGCAATTAGAGCAGCAGATGGAAGTTTTACAGCTGCTCAATCAGCAACAAGAACGGCTGATTCATGCCATTAGCCATGATTTACAGACTCCAATTTTAGGAATGGTAATGGTCTTGCAACGTTTAGCGAAGCAGACTGAACAACCCCTATCATCTACGATGTTAAACCTGATGCTGGACAGTAGTCAGCGTCAACTCAGTTTGCTTAAATCTTTGCAAGAGGAAGCTGCGACGAGTCAACCGTTGCTGCAGCTCGATCGCCAGCCGACCCAACTCACGGGGGTGATTCACCGCACCCTTGAGGATCTCCAGCCGCTTTTAAGGGAAAGCGATATCCAAGTATCTACCCGATTTCAAGATTTTTTGCCCACGGTTGCCGTAGATAGTAGTTATATTCAACAGGTTGTGCGCCATCTGATTACCAATGTCGTGCAGCATAATTTACCGGGCCTCCAGATCACGATCGAAGTAGGGCTAGATGATGGGATGGATAGAACTCCCCCCCTAAGCAATCGCTGGCATGGCGGCGATCGTGAAGCGAGTGGGAGAAATCAGCATCCATGGCAGCATGCCCCATGTTTATATTGCCGAGTGCAGGATAACGGAGTTGGATTGCAACCGGAACAAATTGCGCTGATGTTTACCAAACCCTATCTGCGTAGTAGTCACAATCGCCACATTACTGGATTAGGTCTCGGCCTGTATCTTTGTCATCAAGCCATCAAAGCCCATGGTGGAGAAATTGGCGTCATCAGCAAAGTGGAACAGGGCAGCATATTCTGGTTTACGGTGCCGATTCCGGTTTGTGCAACCTCTGCGATCGACCTTGCGAGTTAATCCCGTTAATTTGAGCACAAATCTTCGAGTACAAATCTTCGAGCGAAATCAGAGTGTTAGTGAAAATAGAAGAGTGGCAACTAGCGATGCGATCGTTCGCACATGATTCCAAAATGTCCACTCAGTCAGATATCTTGCCCAGAACAGAGTCCCTTCTGGACTCTCGGGTTTCACTGTGGCCAATGAATCGTTTAAAGGAACATTAAAAGCAATGGTGACACCAATACTGCCGAGTAAATATAAAGCACTCCCGAGCAGTAGATACGTGGAATCTGAATACGGCCACTTTAGGAACACTCCGATCGTTAAAGCTAGACAAATGCCTGCTGTGCCAAAGAGAGCTAACATAAACAGCGGGGTGGTTGCAGTAATATTAATTGATTGCATGGCCGCAATCCCTTGAGAGGGTTGAAGGCGAGCGAGGGCAGGCATGACAAAGGTAGAAAATGCAAAGAAAACACCCGCCACTAAGCCACAGCCTAAGATCGCCCCTAGTTTTAAGCCAAACCCTACAGAATAAGTTGGTGCCATAGATTAGACCTCCTGCATGAATAGTGGAGTGATGTGCCAGTTAGAGCAGGAGGTAGGAGAATAAGAATGTTGCCCTCAACATTTCTGTGGAGAGAAGATGAGCTACCAAGACCTTGAGTCGCTGTCGGATGGTGAGTTCAAGCGCTTGTGCGGGGTGAGTCGTCCGACCTTCGCCG
>NZ_JBLZFX010000025.1:0-67881 GCF_050753345.1 Alkalinema pantanalense CENA528
CGTTTCAAAACGATCTTTGGAGGCAATCTCAGTGCGCGTAAATTTGATAATCAAGCCGTGGAGCTATTCATCAAATGTGTTGCGCTCAATCGGATGATTCAGATCGTTAAACCCGATAGCTACAAGGTTGAAGGTTAATACCAGGACACTCTCAAGGCGAACCTGACCGTTTTTCTAATCATGCAACAAAGCCGTCAGTGTTTGTAAGTATTGAGAACTCAAAGGGCTCGTCCATCAACCCCTAATTTGTAGCGATCGCCCCCTCATCTTCAGATCGATCACGTTGATCGGCAGGGCGATCGCGGATAATAGATCCATCGGTTGCAGTTCTCACCAGCCTCTAGCCTATGACAGATCTCCTCGCCACCGACTTACCCCTCACTCCCTTCCCAGACCATACGCAACTGCCGGAGTCCGACGGTACCTTCGTGAAAAATTTTCAGGAGCATCCCCAAAGCATTTTGCTCACCGATTCCATTGGCCCCGTCTTGCAACAGCTTCATCCCGATGGCCATTACGCGATCGGGCAAGACTGCGGCATCTATTGGCGTGAAACCGATCCCCCGGAGAAAGGTGCAGAAGCCCCCGACTGGTTTTATGTTCCAGGCGTACCGCCCTTGCTCGATGGTCAAATTCGCCGTTCCTATGTCCTGCGTCGGGAATTTCGTCTGCCCTTGATTGCCCTAGAGTTTGCCAGTGGCGACGGCAGCGAAGAACGGGACAACACACCTCTAGGCGTTGTCAATGGCACCCAAAAGCCTGGGAAATTCTGGGTTTACGAGCAAATTATGCGGATTCCCTATTACGGGATTTATCTACCCAATCGTGGCCGCTTAGAGATGTACAACTTGGTGAATGCCGCCTATGAACCGATGATGCCAAATTCCCGTGGGCATTACGAAATTACACCAATGCAAGTGGAATTGGGCGTCTGGGAGGGAGCCTACCAAAATCAAACCATGCAATGGCTACGCTGGTGGGATTTGCAGGGGAATTTGCTACCAACAGGACAGGAAGCCGCCCAGCAAGCCCTAGAAGAAAAAGAGCAAGCTTTAGAAGAACGCGATCGGGAACGGGAGAAACGTCAACAATTGGCGGAAAAGCTGCGATCGCTGACTGCTGAGCAACTTGCGCTCCTTGGCATTTCTATCAATGACTTGGAGTAGATGTTTTCTTAAAAAGAAACGAAAAGCTTTCTGTAGCTGGACAACATCCCCAGTAAATTGCAACAGGGGTAGCCTCTACCAGCGGTTTACAACCTGTTGCATTGATCGATTCAACAAGACTGTTAGAAACATAAAAATAGGACAGAGTGCTGGTGGGCATTTACGGAACGCCGACACCGTGCACTCTGTCCCCAGGAATTGAAGTCCAAAACAAATCCTGTAACCTTATATTTCTCTATTCATTGTAGAACGCAGAGATCAGGATCAAATTTTGGAGATTTGCAGCAAGGCGAACTTTGTCCACGATCGTCCCATCAATCCAATGTCCCATCAATCCAAGGGTGTCACAGGGTTGGATGGATGGGTTGATGTGCAAAACCGACTGCACACCAAGACATTGGGCTGGGCCGATCGCCGCCAATACAAATCCTGGGTCACGATCAACTGCTGCTGGGCGGCATCCCACTGAACTTGCACATGGCCCAAATTGTTATGCCCAATGACTTCTGAACCCGCTTGGAACCAATGATTCAACGGGGCGAACCGATCGGCCATCCACCCTTGTAATCGAGTGATCCAAGACCGTTGCCGCCGAGCTAACAGTCGGGGCCGATCGGCTTCGGTTGGGGCCATGATCTGTCCGACTCGGCGAGGTAAACGGGGGCGAATCCAAGTTAATTTGCAATACCAATCGGGCGGGGGACGATCGCTGGGTTGGGCTGGCCCAGGAAATTTAGCCACGGGCAGCATATCGATCGGATCTTGCCAACCAATCCATAGTCGATTGCGTTCCGGCAATAGCCATTGTTTTAAGCGTGTTTGGATCAATCGGGTAATAAATTCTTCGTTTTTCAACGCACTGGACGTCAGTTGCACCAGTTGGCGATGACGTCTCTGTCCTGAAGTTAGAGCGTAGTAATCCAACGTCACTGCCGCGCCATAGTGAATATCGCCCGATAGCACGACCACCGATTGCTTATGGTTTAGCAGCGTTGTTAACAGATTCGCCAAAGCTGGGAGTCGAATATTCCAAGCATCTCCTACATCATGGGCGAAGACTTTATTTTGACGTAAATACCAATGCTGAATCCAATCGATCGCTTGGAGACCAAATAAATTCGTTGGGGCAATAATAAAGGTAACTCGGGGCAACGCTGGGATTGTCATATCGGGCGTTGATAGATCGAGTTGTTGCTGTAACGGATGCTGTAACGGTTTCTGTAGCTGTTCCTGAAACGCCGTGGGAGATAACAACGTCGGGGGGGCGATCTCCTGTTCGGCGATCGGGTAGCCGCGCCAAGTTCGCGTATCCAGAACAATCACATCATGGCAATGACTATGCATTGAGTAATGCCAAGGAATTGCATCGGGATGACGGCTCAGGATCAACATCTTGCCATCCTGGACAAAGATGGGCTTTCCTGCACGATCGAACTGGGGCATACCCAAGAGCTGTTCCAACCGTTCCCAAGTCTGACCATCTTGCCCTTGGGAAGCAGACCATTGGGCCGCTGCTTGTAATAACTGTTCTCCCAATTGCCCCGGTGCAAATCGTTCCGGCGTATTGCCCCAACCTTGGAACACCGCATAGGCCAGCAACGCATTTTGCACGGCCCGTCGTCCCAATGGTTTACTTAGCACCCGCAAACACCACGCTTGATTGAGATACCAGTCATCGCTGACATCGTGATCGTCAAAAATGCAGTACATGGGCACATTGGCGAGCGATCGCCGAACTTTCCACAGGCTCTGAATAAAGGCTTGGATATCCTGCACCTCCCGATCCCACTGTTTGGCAGCCTGTTTAGCTGTGCGATGGGGATCAACTTTCCGCGATGACGATCGACCGAATTGCTCTACGCCTGTGGGAAATTGCGTCACCCAGCAAATGGGCGACCAAGCCAAGAGATAGGATGCGTAGAACTCGCCCAAACTCAGTAAATGACTGTTCACTTTTTGGGATTTTTTCAGGAGCCCTGCTGTAAAACCCGCCATTTTAGTAGCCACTTGGCTACGGGTGCCGGGGCGCAGATCTTCCGCGATCGCTAAATCAGCCAGTAATTCCGTTCGAGCTTGGTCGGACTCGTCTTCATCCTCTGCAATAGGGGGATCGGCTGTCTCCAGTGGTGGGTGCGATCGTCCTGCCTGTGCTTGATCGTCGTGGGCGGACTCTGGGCCTGAGGGGGTAGGGCGAAGTTGCAGCATCTCCCGCCAGCCTAGCAAATCATCCCCCACCTGCGTCGCCACCCAGAGCAAGGGATCGGCCACATCATCGCCATAGATTTGATCTCCCGTGAGCCATAGTTGATGGGGGCGGGGCTCTGCTGCGACGATCGCGCGGTGGATCAGATCATCTAGCGTTGCTAAAGCGTCAACTCCGTCCCCATGGGGCTTACGGCAGGAACCATGCACCAGACGGAGATTATCTATTTCCCGAGGTGGGAGGGCAAAGGTAGGGAAGCCATGATCAAAATAACTGATCGTCACTGCCGGAAAAGCAGAAGAACAGAGGGCTTCCCCCAGGGTTTCCGATCGGTGGGTTGTTAAGATTCCCCCTTCTGGGCTGTCTAGGGGCTGAAAGTCCAAATCGTAGGCATAAACTTCACCCGCCTTTAACCGATCGCCTATCTCACTCACTGCAGTGATCGCTACCACATGTAAGGACTGCCCTAGGGAGATCGTCGATCGTTGCCCTTCCATCCGCATCTGCTCAAGCGTTGCACCGTTGTGTGATGTTTCATAAATGCGTAAGGTCACGGACCGTGGGGATTTTAGGGCAACCCACACCGTCACCGATGCAGCGTCTGTGTGCTGGAGAATTGGGCCAGCCAAAATCAGGGGCAAGGAAGCAAAGCGATCGGTCATTCTGTTTGACTACAAAGGAGATGGCTAAATGTAAGGGGTAACATCTTCGCCACATTGATCCGCCAGAAAGGATAATGCCCGGAATCGTAACCCCACCAACTGTTCATATAACGGGTTAATTTTACACATCGGGGGAATGTGAACAATCTTTTTACCAAACAACACCACATCCCGCTCGAAGGGACACTGGGATGGAATTAGCTTACAGAGAAAGCGAGCCACCTTGGGATCCTCCACTTCCATACCATCCAACCATGCCCGCACGGGTTGCAACAAATCTTCTCGCGTTTGGGAGGGATAGAGGCTGCTAGCAGGGCCACGTTCTGCTGCAACTAACGGACTTGCGGTCTGACTTTCCAAATCACACAGCGTGAGTCGCAGAGTATCCAATACGTCATGGCTACTGCCCAACGCCGTAGCAAACTCCGTCAGTTTCTCATCTTCGGTGGTGGTGTACACCCCATCGGATAGGGCCACCATGACTGCCGTTCGCAGAAAATTTTCTGCTAGCGCTTTATCTGACCCAAAGGTAGCCTTGAGGTCCTCTGGGCTAACGGGTTGAAAAATTTTGGCACTCTCATCGGCGGTAATTTCGTGATGGGTCAGCGATGCAATCAATTGCTTTTCCGAGTCATCAAAATCGCCATCCGCCCAGGCTAAGGTAAGGAGACCTCGGAGCCAGAGTTCAATTTGTGCGTCGGTATAGGTCCCGGAGTTTGCACTGGAATTTACCATGGTCATTGCGATCGAGTCTTTTTTCTGGTCACTCTGTTTCGATCATAATCCAGCTTTTCCGGGATCGAGGAATTTCCGTGACTCTACGGGCCAGTCAAATTAAATTTGATGGGTGGTAAGCATTGGGAGCTCCGATGATCGTTAAATTTACAGGGGTGTAACCTGTCAAAATTGTCCTAACAGCACACAGAACAGCACACAGAACCCCTCAGCAAACATTGAGATTGCTAGCTGTCGCCCCTAGGCTGGGGACATTCAGACTCCGTGAAGTCGATGCAGGCGTGATGTCTTGAGATCTTTGCGGCTGTGGCGTAGTGAAGATTAATGCACGTTTTCCCTCAATGCCAGTTCTCTCGTAATACGGCTAGTTTTCTCGTAATACGCTATAGAAACGCCATTGTTTCCTGGGGTGTTCCTTAGATTGTGCTAAGGTAACCCAGTCTGCTACAACTGAGCAGGTATTTGTATCTCAGGAGAAGCCATGTCCTTCGCGGCGTTCTGTCTTTTGATGGCCTCGGTGGCAGCGAGTGTGGGCGGCCAATTTTTCCTTAAGCAGGGCGCTTTGGCATTGGGGACGATCGATTCCAGCAACGTTCTCTTGGCGATTGTCAGCATGATCACGAAGTGGCAAATCCTGGTGGGTCTGGTCTGCTACGGTTTGGGGGTGGTGACGTATATTCTGCTGCTGAATAAGGTGAATCTCAGCATTGCCAGTCCCCTGTTGGCTTTGAGCTATGTCTTTGCGGTTTTGTTGGGTTTGTTTTTCTTCAAAGAGAAATTGACGCTGGTGCAGTACATTGGCATTGCTTTCATCTTTTTAGGGGTTGTGTTGCTGACTCGATCGACCTCTAACTAGAGACCGTTTCGCACTCTTTGCCGCCTGGAATTCAGGCCATAAATTGGCTCAAAATCTCCGTTGTGAGTTTTCCCGTTTTTTGCCAACTGAATTGTTGAGCACGGGCTAAACCCCGTTGCCGCAATTGTTGCCAGGTTTGTTCATCGGAGATTAACTCGGTCATGGCTTGGGCGATCGCGTTGACATCGTAGGGATCGACTAACAATGCCGCATCCCCCGCCACTTCTGGCAAGGAGGACAGATTAGAGGTAATTACAGGGGTTCCGCAGGCCATGGCTTCCAGCACGGGCAACCCAAAGCCTTCCCACAGGGTGGGAAAAACGAGGCCGATCGCGTTATTCAGCAAAACGGGCAATTCCCGGTAAGGTACATAGTTGAGGAACTGCAACCGGACGCCGAGATCCCAGGCTTGGCCTTCCAACTGGGGAGTGTAGCGAGGATCCGCTGGCCCTGCAATCCATAGTTCATAGTCCTGGTGGTTGGGCACCTGGGCAAAGGCGGACAGGACTCTAGAGAGGTTTTTGTAGGGGTCGTGGCGGCCTAGGTAGAGGAAGTAGGGTTTGCGGGGCAGGTCTAGAAAGCGGAAGTTACTGGCGTCGTAGGCTAAGGGGACGGGGGTGAGTTGGCTGGCGGGAATGTTGTAGAACTCCATGGCGTCGCGGGCGGTGGCGGCGGAATCGCACAGCACATGCTTGGCCTGCCGCAGAACCCGTGGGATGTAGTGTCGGAAGTAAAGGGTGAGGGGCGATCGCTTGCGGGGGAAGCGCAGGGGAATCAGGTCATGCAGGGTGACGATCGTCGGAATCCGGCGACCAAGAGGCATTTCAGGGATCGGGGAAAATAGCAGGCTGCCCTGGAATTTGCGATAGAGGCGGGGTAGTTTGAACTGAGTCCAGATCAAGCGTCGTAGGTGGCCTTTGCTGCCGTGGTCGGGGTTCATTCTGCCGGAAACGGGGAAGTAATCGAGCTTGCCGCCGTCCTCGGGGGGGCGGGCTTGCCATTGGGGCAGAGATTCTAGGCTAATCAGCAGTTTGGGATGGAACTCGCGCAACTGCGGCACAAGATTTTGGGCATAGACGGTGTGCCCCGTTGGTTTGGTCGTCAGAAATGCCAAATTCACCAGCAATCCCATGGTTTCTCCCCTATCCCAATGCACGCGAACTAGCTGATTACGCCAACAGTCTATAGGCATTTAGGGTTTGTTTGGCGGTTTCGGCCCAGGAGAATTTAGTCGCCTGCTGGTACCCCTGGGTGATCAGTTGTTGCCGCAGGGTGCGATCGCCGATGACTTGACCGATCGCGTGGCTTAGGGCGTCTACATCTTGGGGATCGACCAAGAGGGCGGCGTTACCTGCTACTTCAGGAATGGAGGAGGTGTTGCTGGTGACGACGGGGGCACCGAGGGTCATGGCTTCTAGGACGGGGAGTCCAAAGCCTTCGTAGAGCGACGGGTAAACGAAGACATTGGCCTGGGCGAGGAAGTAGGCGACGGCGGCATCGCTGAGGTAGCTGAGGTGGTGAATCTGGTCACGATAGGGCGATCGCGTGATCTGGTCAAAAATCGATTCGTATAACCACCCTTTTTGACCAATTAAGACTAAATCATGGTTGATACGATCGCGGGCTTTGAGTTGCTCGAAGGCTTGAATTAAAGTGGCGATATTTTTGCGGGGTTCGATCGTGCTGACGAAGAGGATGTAGGGTTTGCTGAAGGGGTAGGGCACGTCGGCGATCGCGCTGGGGCTGGGAATGTCGGCGGTGGTGAGGCGGCTGGCGGGATAGGTGGTAACGATGCGATCGGCGGGAAAACCGAGGTATTCGACAATATCGCGTTTGGAACTCTCGGAAATGGTCACGATTAAGTCGGTCCAGCGTAAACAGCGGCGCAATTGCTGGGCGTAGGCTTTGACAGTAGCGGTGGCGAATTGGGGATATTTGATAAAGGTGAGGTCGTAGACTGTGGCAACTCGTTTACTATGGCGAAAGGGAAAGACCATGTAGTTGGTGCCATGGTAAATGTCGGGTTTACCAAACTGAGACTCCACGAAGGGAAACAGTTGGGGAAAGCGCAGAAACCAGTTGGAGAAACGCACAGGGAAGGGAAAGGTGCGAATGAGGGGGCTGTAGGGGCGGAGTTGTTCAGGGTAGTTGAATTGGCCTTTCAGCAGTCCTTTAAGGCTGGGTTGGAAGGAGATACGCAGTTCAAAGTTTTCGGGTTGGCGGAGCCGATCGAGTTCTTGGATCAGGTTGAGGGTATAGAGCCCAATGCCGCTGGGTTTGGGCAAGACGGAGGTTGCATCGATCGTGACGCTAAACATAGGGTTACGCTGCACAGGGGAAAACCATTCTCCAGCGTAATCGATGCTGGGCCAATTGGCGCAGGGCGATCGTTGCAGGGATTGCAGGGTTAGGGAGAGCGGCTCCATAGAGCCTCAAAGCAGTCTCTCCCCCCCTTTTGTTTCAGTCCCGATCGCTAAATTCCGATCGCTAAATTCCGATCGCTTCTGCTTGTCCTAGAGTGGTCAGGAACTTCATTGCGCTCGCGATCGCATTGGCACATTCATAGGGCGAACTCTTATAGAACGTACTCCAAGCCGAAGCCTTATGTTCATCGTAGGAACTGGCATGGTGGGGATACTTCTGCAACCAAGCCAACCGCACCGCGTGCCCGATTAACACATCCAACACTAGATACTCTTCAATCTTGAAGTCAGGGTTTTTCTGGGCGATCGCCGCCAACTCCATCAGTGCTTCGATATTCACTTGCCGATATTCTGGTGCTTGAATCTTGTTAATCAGATGTTCTACCCGTAGCGCAAAATTCGTTTCTCCCGGTGTCATCTCACTGATCAGCAACTCACTATCCAAGCGATTCCGCCGCTCCAGTTTATCCCCAATCACCAGACCCTTACAGTGGTTTAGTACTTGCCATACATTGCGATAGAAATCCCGTGGAATTGTACCCCTTCCCCCTTCCCGTTGCCGAATGCGTAGCCAATCTTGATCGCTTTCTCGATCGGTTTCCGTTGGTACAATCCAATCAATTTCCTGATCCTGCACCTTTAAGTGCAACGATTCCTGACTGAATAAACTTTGATTCAGCGTATCGTAGCCTTCTAAGATGTGATGCAGCCGCTTGTAGATGTCATAGGGGCTGAGTTGCAATAACGCTTCGTAGGCTTCATCTTGGGTCACTTGTAATTCCCGCGCCAAGTCACTGGTCAGCAGAATAATCAGATACCCTACCCGTGCAGTCAGCAAGCCTTTCAACAGCGTCGGTTCCGCCTTGATCAATAGACTCAGATAAATCAAAATTTCTTGAGTTAGCACTCGATCGCGAATATCTTCCCGACAGAAATGACGAATTTTATCCAACAGATCATGCAACGGCAGCGGTTGCGTAATCACCGCATCTTCACTATAGGCGCGACCTACAGAAACTTGCTTCTGACGAATTAGGATATCCGTCACCGCATCGGACAGGCCAATGTCTACCTTATCCAACAGACCCGCTGCCCGTCGCACAATGCCCCAATAGGGATGGCCATGGGCATCGCCGCGACTTGCTTTGTTGTAAATCTCTTCAATCAGGCGACCGACGACGACTGGCTGACCGGGGCCAACCAGTCCCGTATCAAAAATAATGCCCTTCAACCGCATTAACGTACTGAGAATTTCAATCTGTTCGTAAAGGTTCTGACTTTCCCGTAGTTTTTGTATCAGTAACTTCGTATCTGTTTCCTGCTCTAACAAAAATTCCTGGAAGCTGGACAACGGCTTGGTTCGCACCGGATCAAAGCTCAAATATTGCCGCAGAGAATTGAGATCCAGATAGGTAGTATCTTCCAACTCGGGCAAAAAGTCCAGTCGTGCTCGACTCGCGGTCAACATGAGTTGGTTGAGATTGCCGACCGTAATGGGAACTTCTCCACAACGGCCATCTTGCAGCTCCTGCATCAGCCCCAACAGCGCATCCTGTCCCCTTTCCAGCATGTCATGGGTCAGTAATAGGGTAACGATCGGGCGTCCCAATTGCCGCCAATGGCGATGGATGTAGGATAGTTCACTTTTAATGTTTGACACGAGGAAGTGATAATCCAACGTTAGATAGAACTTCTGTTCATCCAAAAATGCAGGCAGAAAGATCATCATTTGATCCCGCATTTGAAAAACTTTAGAAGTTGTCAAACTGCGCATTAACCGGAAAGGTCGTCCCGACAAATTTAACTTGTCATTTTTACCGACCTGGGTATAGGCCAAGGAGAGATCGCGGGATTGGCGCACCTGAATCGGCTCAATTTGGCTCAGGGTTTGGGTGGGGATGTTGTAAGCTGCTAAGCGATTTTGCAACTCTTCGTCCTCTGCCAGGAGGGCAATCTGCACCGTGGCTTTGCGAATGTAGCCCACTCGAGTGTGAATTGCCAGGGGATCAATATCGCCCACCGCCAGCAAGCCCTCATGGAGCATTTGCGCCAGGTAATATAAACTTTGTGCCCAGACCAGCGGCACGTTGTCGTTGGGCAGGCGGGGCTGGCTGCGGGGCTCCTGCTTCTCTGCCTCGATCGCCGCTTCAGGGACGTAATAGACCTCTGGTAACAGTTTGATCCCATCTCGGTCGATCGTCAGCTCATTAAGCTTGTCTAGGTAAAAAGTAGCTTGTTGTCGATCGCCCCGGAACAGACCATCCAGTGCCAGGTAGGTGAAAAATAGTGGCCATTCGCACTCGATATGCTCAAACTGCTTCAGTTCCGTTGGCTCATAGTGCAGACGGCTCGTATCCTCAAGCACCGTTTGGTGGCCGTCTCGCAAAAAGCGTTTGCAGCCGTAGTGGCCTTGCAACAGATCAATGATTTTTTGTCGGGTGCGTTCCACTAAATCGGGATCTTCGATCGCGAAGGCCGGATAGCTAATCACGCTCAACAGTGCCGAATCCACTTCCTTCGACAACGACTCCCGAGGCAACAGTGACTTCAGGGTAATGCGGCAACGGGCAATTTCATCGGGCAACACATGAATCACCGAAACCTTGCTGCCCTTAGTCCCAAACAGATTCAGTCCGTTCATCGCTTCTAGGGCTGCCTTGGCCATGCCGATCGAACTGGCATTCAGTTCTACACTGCCGTGGTTAATCTTATTGCCCCGCTCCCAGATGCCATAGTCCGGGGTGCGGTAGGCGCGGCCAATGTAGTAGACGAGGTTTTGGACAAAATCGACTTCGTCTTGGGTGTAAACAATTTCCAATCCCGAACTGGTCATTTGCGCCAGCATGAGCAGGAAGATTGACGTGGCGTCTACCTGCAAGTGCCCCCAGCCATCGTCCGGCACAACTGTATCGCCGCTGGTAGTGCTGTACTTGGCGTGGAGGGCATCCATGGGCGATTGGGTTTGCTTAAAGCGCTCAACCTTATGGCACTGGCGCATCATGGCAAACAGCAAACCGCGCATCAGCTTGATTACGGCGTGTTCCAGTTCGTAGGTGCGGCCCTGATCGAGATCAATTTTGCGATAGGAGAGTGCCAAGCCCCAAACGGCCAAAATGCTGTAAACGTTATCCCGAACCCAGGCGTCGGTGTAGTCCCCATGGGCATTGACCGCAGTACTGGCGGGTAACAGTCCCGTGATGGGATTTTGCCGCGAGAGAATCACGGTCTGGATTTCTTGGTAGTAGCGATCGAGACGTGCTTCCAAATCCGAAGATAAAAAAACCATGCCAGTACTATGTAGGTTAGGGAATCGAGAATAGAGCAAATGTAGTTAACTGTAAGCTTAAAAATGATGGATGTAATCCAGGGTATAGGGAGCCAGGGGACGCAGGGCAAGGACATGCAATGCAGGCCAAGGCCGTCATCTGGGAGTTCCAGCAATTAGGCAATCACCGAACGGTGCAACCCAATTGTTCAATAAACTGCTCAACTTGGTTGAACAGCCAAGCTTTTCAAAACAAGCTCTTCAAAAGTACTTTCTCCCAATCTTCATTGAAGTCCTCCAAAAGTTACTCTCATTTTTACGATATGGCTAGGGTGGATTGGCGATACTGGATATCCGCACTTCTCCCTACCCGGAAATCTCATCATTGATTGACATCACTGGAAAACGCACCGGAGAGCGGAGTTTCATCCACCGAACTGAATCCCAAGCTCCAGATTTACTTTTTAAAAAAATGAAGAAAATATTAAATTTCAATCTCTTTATTTTAGATCGAAGCGCGTAGATCCAATCGATCGAAAAACAATTCACCAGAGGTTTTTTATGGCACGCCGTTACAATGATCAGCAAGCTCCCTTAGTAAAAATCGTCTACTCCAAAATTACTGTTAAGGGGAAGACAGAATTGATTCCGATGGAACTCTATGCCGATGGTACGGTTAAGCGGAGTCTCTGTTGAGAAGAATGCAATAGTCAAGTTCGATGGAATGTTCCTGTAAATTTTACAGTGCCTTTTCACAGTGCAATTTTCCTAGGGCATTGGAATGGATTGATTAGGGTTCAAGTTGGTTCGCTGAATCCGATCGTAGGGTGGTTCACAGCGCTGGCTGTAATAAAGCTGGGCATTTCCTAGCAGGAATTGGTTGGCTCCACCAATCGTATATGCCGTTGCTACGCCATCCCCCAAGCAATCCACGTAGTCATGAATGGTTTCGTTGCCTGTAAAACGATCGAACAAAGGTTTATGAATTGCTGGACGATAGCCGAAAATGAATTCAAAAAACTTCGCAGCATCGGATGAGTTGTAGGTAAATTCCTGAGCATTTTCGTTATCATCCATCGTCAAATGAATGGATTGGGCCCGATCGTTCACAAAAATCACAAAAAACTTCGCCTTGGGATAACTCGGAAAAATGCGACGCAGTTTACTGGGGTTATAGGTATACGTCACACGGAGTATTCCGTCAGGGTCACGATGGGTTAATTTTGTCCAGTAGCGCCCAAAGCTTTTTTCGATCGTTGCGGGGGATTGGTTCAGCACCGCCCGTCCCGCAGAGGTCGGATCGATTCCGATCGTAAACATTCCAGTAAACCCGATGGCGATGGCAATCCCCCAGTAGAATTGCATTCTTCCTAACCCCATAGAACACACCTCCTGCTAGTCATCATAGCGGGAGATGCTAGGGATCTGAACTGAGGATTAGGACTTCACTTTTTGCAAGCGCTCCACCATCAGCCGAAAGGGACCCCCCGCTGTTTCGCCAAAGGATTGGACGCGAATGATGTATTCCCCAGTTTTGGTAATGCGCATGAACAGTAACGAGTTCGGGGTGCCGTCGGGACCGTCGTCGTTTTCGCCAATTTTGGTACCGTCTTGGATCATCAATATCACCATGGGATCAAAGACATCAGACATCAGATCGATCGCAATTTGATCCCCTGCCTGCAAAATGACGAGGTAATCCCGTGCGAATCCCCCTTGGCCCGTAGGAATATCTCGATCGGTCAAACTATCCCGCACTTCCTGCCCTGGGGTGAGGCGAATGGGGACATAGACCCGATTTTCCGCCAGCACAGGACGGATGCTCCCAACGCCGATCGTCGCTAGGGCTAGACTGGACACGATCGCGCTTTTTAGGAAATACCGCATAGAGAACCACCGCAACTCAACATCCAACAAACCGAGCATCAACCAGAGCATCAACAGATAAAGTTATTGCGCTTGTGCCATTCTCTTTTCTAATTCTGCCAAGGGAACACCGCCGGAAAAGGCTTGTCCATTCATGACGAAGAAGGGCGTGCCGTCAATGCCAAGTTGATCCCCAAGGTCTTGATCTTTGGCGACCGCCTCCGCTGCTGCTGCACTAGTGCGATCGCGTTCAAATTTAGTGAGATCTAGCTTCAACGACGTGGCAATGGCGGAATAGGTTGCTGAGTTCAGGGATTTTTGTTGGGCGAAGAGTGCATCGTGGTATTCCCAGAACTTCCCCTGTTGCTGAGCGGCCCAGGCTGCTTTGGCGGCGTTCACGGCTTCCGGATGGATGGAGCTAAGGGGAAAGTGCTTGTAGACCAGGGTGACTTTGTCGGGATACTTTTTGACAAATTCCTTGAGGGTGGGAATGACGCCAGCACAGTAGGGGCACTGAAAATCGGAGAACTCAAAGAGAACGACTTTCCCCAGAGGCGCACCCAGAGTGGGGGAGGATCCGATCGCGGCTTTGGGGTTGGTTTTTAGCTGCTTAAGTAGAGCCTGTTGGGCCTGTTGGGCTTGCTTTGCCTGATCTTGCTGGTATTTGCGCACAGATTCCAAAATCACTTCGGGATGCTTGCGCAAGACTTCTAGAACCTGCTGCTCGAATTGAGGATCGATCTTAGTTTCAGCCTGGACGGGGACTTTGGAGCAACTGAAGAGGGCAATGCAGACCGCTAAAAGCCCCGCGATCGCGCTTTTCCGACTCACCCAGTTATTGTTTTTCCACGTATTTTTTCCCAGCCACGCAACTTTAACCATCGTTTTTTCTCAAGCAGCTTTTTCAGTATAGGCAACTCGGTCGAGGTTGAAAATGAACATTTGCATGGACATTCGCAGCGTCTGCTGGAGAGATTGGTGGGATGGAGATGGGCGATCGGGAAGGAGGCTGATCGCGGGCAACGGAGATCCCAGGAGATCCCACCAATGGCGTTCAAGATGGCAGCGATTGGGGAGTGGGGGAGTTAGGCCAGAGGTGGAATGTTGAGGATAGTTTTTACGTCTGCCAAGGGGAGATGCCAAACGGCTTCCGGTTGCCAGGTACCCACGTCTAACCGGGAGGCATGGCCCCGGCGGTAGGCGGCCCAGAGGCGCTGCTGGAGTTGCTGGGGGGAAACATTGAGGGCGTGGCGCTGGTGGTGGATGATGCGGAGCAGTCCCAACCCGATGATGGCGTGGGCTAGGCGAAACTGAGCACCTAGGAGAAAGGCTTGGACTTCCGCTTCGCCGATCGGGTCGGTGCCGTAGTCCGTGACGACATGGACAATATCGTGAAGTTGTTTGCGGCGGGGCCCAGTGGTGAGGGGTTGTAGGTGGTGCTGTTCTAGAAATTCAACGACGCAGCAGCCAAGGGTTCCGGCGGGAAGCTGACGCAGTTCCTCTAGGTGAATTACAGTGGGAACGTTGATCCCGAGTCGATCGCCGATTCGATCGACTCGGTCTAAAAAGTTGGGAACCGAGAAAAGTTTACCTAAGCCAGTATGGGATAGGGGTTGGAGGGTTTGGGCGTGGGAGGGATCGATCGATTGCATCAGAGGAACCTCAGAAGTTGGGTGTAAGCGTTGGGTAGGAGTACCCGTGGGTTGATGCTGCAATCGTAGGGGATTGTATGGTTTACGGGCTTGAAGCGAAAGTCCTAATTTTTGGAGCGATCGGTCAAGGACTGCCTAGGACTAATGTCCGATGGGGCGGCACTGGAGAGCGATTTAGGGGCGATCGCGTTTAGGGATTTGCTAAGCTATCAGATCCCCTATTCATCTACCCTCCTACCCTCCTACCCATCCACCCCGCTTTTACCGGAGATTTGATTGGTACGCTGTTTCCTGAAGGGCGATCGATGAATTCTCGGTTAACGGTCTACGCTGGGCAATCAGGGGGGGCTGGTGGGTTGATGGGGATTTCAATGACAAATTTGGAGCCTTGGCCGGGGGTGGAGTCGCACCAAAGTTTCCCATGATGTTTTTCCGTCACAATTTGGTAGCTGATGGATAACCCTAGGCCCGTTCCCTTGCCGATCGGTTTCGTGGTGAAGAAAGGATCAAAAATGCGCGATCGAATCGATTCCGCAATCCCGAAACCATTATCTGCAATGATGATTTCAATCCATTCCTTTGACTTGACTTGAGTGGATATCCAAATTGTCAGTGATTGTGGGGATTGGCCAGTCTTAAACTGTTGTTGATTTTTATTTTCTATCGCATCGATCGCGTTGAGAATTAAATTTATAAAGACTTGGTTCAGCAGCCCTGGATAGCATTGGATTAAGGGCAATTCACTGTATTCTTTAACCACCTGAATTGCTGGGCAATTTGTCTTTTCTAGCAAGCGATGCTGCAAAATTGAGAGAGTACTATCAAGTCCTTGATGCAAATCAACGGGTTTAAACTCGGCTTCATCCAATCGGGAGAAGTTCCGAAGAGACAAAACGATTTGCTGAATTCGTTCAGTTCCAGTCTGCATGGATTGTAGCGTTTTGCTGGAATCCTGCTTCACAAATGCAAGATCGAGATCATCTAAAATGACCTGAAGGACTTCGGGTGGCTCTGGGTAATAGGTTTGGTAGGCTTGAACAATTCCCAGTAAGTCTTGCACATAGCGATTGAGATGTTTAATATTGCCGTGGATAAAGCTAACTGGGTTATTAATTTCGTGGGCAATTCCTGCAACCAATTGCCCTAGGGATGTCATTTTTTCATTTTGAATAATTTGAACTTGCGTAGTGTGTAGTTGTTTCAGCAATGCTTCAAGTTCACTATTTTTGCGGCTAAGTTCTTGGGTTCGATCGGTAACTTTTTGCTCGAGCTTTTGGTTATATTCCTGAAGTTGTTCTGCTTGGGATTGCAACTGTTGGGCCGATCGTCGGAGTTCTTGCTCAATGAATTCCCGTTAGTGATTTTCCGTTCTTAAGGGTTTATAGGTAAAGTAGTAGAGCACAGGGGCTATCAGCAGTGACAAGCCAGTTGCATCGACAATCGCTTCGAGCAATTCAGGCATCGAAGGAAGTACCGTAAAGCCCAGCATGATCAATAGTTCGGCAATAAATACCGATAGGGCAACTGCGATAAGGAAGAATTTAGGGGACTTGCTCTTTGACAATTTAACCCACCATTGAGTCAACCATTGGAACGGTAGAAGGGGGAAAGACCAGATTGAATGTTGCTTCATTTTTGTTGACAGCAACCCCTGTGCCACTGACCAGTGAACTTGCTCTGGTCTACTATGCCCTTTTCTACAGCGGATCTAACGATCGCAGTCTACCGTTCCCACTGTGCCAATTATGGGCCAGTCTCGTCTTCCAGAATTTCCATCAGGTCTTCGATCGACACTTCAAAGACCTGGGCAATTTTGTAAACGGCGGATAGATCAACCGTATTGAGGGCACCTCGCTGGACATAGCTTTTCAGGGTGCTGTAGTTGACCCCTGCTCGCTCTGCGACTGCGTTTGCGAGTTCCCGAATTCGTAGTCTAACCAGCCCCATGAGCAACTTGACAAAGACGTAGATTGGAAAGATAACCTTGAAAAGAGAGTACCAGTATAGCAGAAGTACATTTATGCAGGTTGCTGGTCGATCGATTGTTGTTGAGTGAGGGGGATTAAATGTACTTCCAGACGTTGATTGAGTGCTTGGGCAATTTTGTGGAGCATTGACAATGAATGTCCTTGGTAATCCGCATCCTCAAGGCGCGCAATCACAGATTGTTTTGTTCCAATCCGATCGGCTAATTGTTTCTGGGTTAATCCTGCCTGCTTTCTAGCGTTGTAAATTAGTTGTGCTAATTCTGCATTGAATGAAGACTCCTGGATCATCGCCTCCATTTCTGAATCACCGGCAGTCATTTTCTGTAAGATTTTCAGCGCATCATTCGTTTTTGCCATTTTCTACTTCCTCTGTATAAGTATGAGTTTCTGGATTCAGTTCAAATTTTGCCTTTCGCTGAATGGCAATCTCGATCGCAGATGATGGAACTTGATCACCTTCTTTTGTAATCGCATGAGCCAAAATAGCTATATTTTGTCCATGAAAAAAGTAGAGAATACGGTATTGGACACGGATATGCTTAGCTCGTAATTCATAAATTCCATCCCGTAGATAGTCTGCTGCGGGGCGGCGAAGCTCATAGCCCACCTCGGCTAATTGTTGGATTCGAACTACACAATTGGCATAGGCTTTGCGATTCTGTTTCAACAAAACTTGAAGCCATTGAAGAACTGGTGCCTCTTCTGGCTCTGCTTGATAAAATATGACTCGCGTTTTAGGCACAGCATTTCACAAAGTCATGATTCATCTTGATAATCATTATATAGCAATTTTGTGATAAATAGCCCATGTCGCAGGCTGAATGCTGCCCCCTGATTGGCTAATCGGTTCCAAAAAATCAGCTATTTAGGTCTTCCAGAACTTCCATCAGGTCTTCGATCGACACTTCAAAGACCTGGGCTAGTTTTCGTAACGAAATGAGATTGACCATGACCATACCGGACGAGTTGGCATAGGTTGCAACTGTACTATAGGGCAATCCCGCCAACTCTGACACCTCTTTCAGCGTCCACCCTCGTTTTGCTGCCAACTCTTTGATCCGCAACTTAAACACAAGATATTTCGCCTATTGACATTATCGAGATCTCGATTTTTAATATTGACAAGCCTGTGTCGAGATCTCGATTTTTGGTCTTTAACACTAAACGCGATCGCTCCCTTGCCTGGAAAACTCGTGAGCGATCGCACTTCTTACCCCCATTACGGGAGTGATTCACCTATGATACCAGTCTCTCAGCCGTTCAACGCGGCTCAGTTTTGCTATGAATTAGCCTCCGATCGACCCGCTTGATCAGGACAGTCTTACCGTGATTTGCTATGGCCATGGTGCATTGTGCAACATTTACCCAACTGCCAACGACTCACCGTCGCTCGCTTTCGCAAACGCAATGATGCCTCGGAACATTTAAAGGTTTTGCGGCGCTTGTATCCCCAAGGGAATTACGAAATCGTCTTTGAAGTCGATCGGGGGTAAAATCCCGACTTTTGCAAAAGCTTTGTAACGTAGATAGGCGATCGAAAAGACGGGATTTTGGTAGAAGTCGATCGCGTGATCCAGAATTACTTGAGTTCCATTCGATCGACTGGCTCCTGTCCAATGAATTCTACTTATTTCTTAGGTTGCAAACTTGTTGTATTAACTTTACATTCAATCATGCTTTTCCTACGATCGTTCCCATTTCGGAGGCATTTACACCACTATTAAGTGATGAATGCGCCCGTGAAATGGTTTAGCCAGCCAAATCTCGACTGGTTAATGTTCAAATAAATTTTGATATTGCAACAAATCTAGTTTGGTGAAGGTGGGCAGACAGCCAAAGCATTCTTCCGCAAGGGCGAGCCGATCTTCGCGGAGCAGCATCTCCATCAGTTTCTCCCGTGCCGGAATCAAAAACCGTACATCGTTAGCGGCGTAGCGCAGTTGAGTTTCGCTGAGATTGGCCGCATTGCCCCAATCGGAACTTTGTGCAGTTTTATCCAACTCCATACCAACCACCTCTTGCAGCAAATCCTTGAGGCCATGTTTCGGGGAATAGGTGCGGACGAGTTTGCTGGCAATTTTGGTACAAAAGATCGGATTCACCTCGATCGCCAAGTAATGCCAAAGCGTGGTGATATCAAAGCGGGCAAAATGAAAAATTTTGGTAATTGAAGGAGCTTCCATCAACTGCTTGAGATTGGGAGCAGATGTTTGGCCCTTGGCAATGCGAATAACCGTTACCCGATCGTGACTGTCACACAGTTGCACTAAACAAAGGCGATCGCGCAGGGGCAGCAGTCCCATCGTCTCCGTATCCACCGCAATGGCGGTTTCCTGAAGGTAGTCATTCAATCGATCGGTAGACAAGTCTTCATCAAAAATCTGAAAGTCTAAAGCGTCCATGGATATCAGTTCCCGTCTAATCGCTGCTCGCCAGTGTATCAAGCGTTCAGCTAAATTAGTCAATTTGTAGAGTCCACTTGTAGAGTCCACTGTCTGATTCCATAGCGGTTCCCCTGTCCGAGCTAGGGATCCAGAGATCGAGTGTAATCCATCCATTTTTCTACCATCGAGATAGAATCTCTCCGTAGCTTTACGGAACTCGTATTTGTGTAAAGCTTGAGTTAAAAAGAATACTTAGAAAATGACGTTGTTTACTGGGGCGATTAGTATAGGGAATATACGGAACGAGCTATACTGAAACTTTATTGAAGCGTCGTTACTTCAGTGTTCCTTCCCAGGTCAGCTGAGGTGCGTTGGATTTCTCCAGAAACTCTATGGTGAGATGGTCGGTTGTGATCCTCTCTCAGGACATCAAACATAAGGTGCAATCGGGGGCTAGGAACTTATCCATAGCCCTTATTTTTTGCTTGGGCTTCCCTTAGGACTGTGGGGATTTTGGGACAGAAGCGTTAGAGGAGACAGTCTCAGAAATTGTACGCAGATAATAAGTGCCCACCGTAATCCAAAATACTAAGTAAGCAACCATTTCCCCTAGGTAGAGCCGATCGCGATAGCCCAATAACGTTTTGAGCACGATGCCAGGAAATTGCCGATCGGGCAAAACCTGTTGGCCGTTCCACACCTGCGGCCCCAGGAAACAAGATGCATTGAGTTGCCCTGGATCAGTGAAACAAAGGCTCTGTGTGGGTGCTAGCAATCCATTCAGCAGACCCAGACCTCGATCGAGGTGTGCCAACGCCCCAATCACGAGTCCCCCTACGATTAACAGTAGGAAGACCCCCATTACCTGAAAAAATTGCTTGAGATTGATCTGAATCCCCCATTTAAACAGGAGGATGCCAATCAAGGTTGCCCCCAGCAATCCCAGCACCGCTCCACCTACTGGCAACCAGCCCTGCTGAAATTGAGCTGCGATGAACACGACCGTCTCAAACCCCTCCCGTAGCACCGCAAAAAAGATAATGCCAAAAATCCCCCAACCGGCTCCGTTGGACGTTTGTAAAGCGGAAGAAAGCTCTCCCTCAATGCCTTTTTTAAGGGATTTGGCCTGCTGGGTCATCCAAACCAACATCCAGCTCAAGAGCCCGATCGCAACGATTCCCAAGCCCCCCTCCAGAAATTGCTTGACAACAGGGGCATAGACTTGGGTCGATCGGGACAAAGCCCACAAAGTACCGTTAAAGACAATTCCAATGCCCAAACTTGTGAGAATACCTAGACCGATTCCCAAGTAGACCCAGCGATTGAATGCCGCCTTTCCCGATTTGTTGAGATAAGCCATGACAATCCCCACCACTAGGGCGGCCTCAACGCCTTCGCGCAAGGTAATCAAAAAGGTCGGTAACAGGGCCGTGAAATTCATAGGTTGGTTCGTCGTTTGATAGGTCAATGGATAGGTCAGGTATCTGCTAAGTCAGTTATCTAATTAGCCAGTGGTCTAGTCAGCCAGTGGTCTAGTCAGCCAGTGGTCTAGTCAGCTAGGTATCTAATCAGTCAGGGGTCTAGTCGGTCAGTGGTTTAGAGCGGTTGCTGAAGTGATAAGACCCAAAAATTCCTATCAAAATTAACCATCCCGGTTGTCGGTCAGTTTTGTCTAGTGTGAATGGTCACCCTCACAAAACACGACTTCCCCGATCGCCCTGACTCGATCGCCCATGGCATCCCGTTCGGATCTCCCCACCCCAAAACCGCCCCTGACTAGTCTTTGCAGGTTACTATAGAAAAACGCGATACGCGGTTTAGGCAAACTGACGTGTTCGTGTACATTGATTTAGGCAACAGGTTCAGGCACCGGAATAATTGCGATGAGTTCACCGATTCAGGCTGTTCAAGCGCCCTACTATGGTGGCGATGCGGTTTATCGCACCCCACCGCCAGATATGCCGTCTCTGCTGCTGAAGGAGCGGATTGTCTACCTCGGGATGCCTTTGTTTTCCTCAGATGATGTAAAACGCCGGGTGGGCATTGATGTCACTGAGTTGATCATTGCTCAACTGCTGTACCTGCAGTTTGATGATCCCGAAAAGCCAATTTACTTCTATATCAACTCAACGGGTACCTCCTGGTACGATGGCGATGCGATCGGCTACGAAACCGAAGCCTTTGCCATCTGTGACACTATTCAATACATCAAGCCCGCCGTACACACCATTTGCTTGGGACAGGCGATGGGGACAGCCGCAATGATTCTGTCATCAGGAACTAAGGGCTTCCGAGCTAGTTTGCCCCACGCCACGATCGTGCTCAATCAAGCGCGAACAGGTGCCCAAGGACAAGCAACGGATATTCAAATTCGGGCCCAGGAAGTATTAGCCAACAAAATGGCAATGCTGGATATTCTGGCGAAAAATACCGGACAGCCGATCACAAAGCTGTCGAAGGATACCGATCGCATGTTCTATATGACGCCCTACGATGCAAAAGAGTATGGGTTAATCGATCGTGTCTTAGAAAGTCCTAAGGATTTACCCAAGCCCGTCGCTTCAGTCTTGACCTAAGAATTCGTGAGTAACAAGCTGGGCGGATTGACTTGCAGATTGACTTGCAGATTGATTTGCACACATTGAGGAGCACTCCTCCAGTCACCGTACCCATCTTCACCCTTAGCTCAAGCCGTCTTGGCTGAACTCCCATTGCTGAACTCATACTGACTGAAAGGAGCAAGACCTATGCCTATCGGCGTTCCCAGCGTTCCCTATCGCTTGCCAGGTAGCACCTACGAGCGCTGGATTGATATTTACACTCGCCTCAATCAAGAGCGTATTATCTTCCTGGGGCAAGAGGTCACCGACTCGCTGGCCAATTCCATCATTGCGGCTATGCTGTACCTTGATTCGGAAGATTCCACTAAGCCAATTTACCTCTACATCAATTCGCCCGGTGGATCGGTAACCGCAGGCATGGCAATTTACGACACGATGCAATACATCAAGTCGGAGGTTGTAACGATTTGCGTTGGACTTGCGGCATCCATGGGTGCTTTTCTGTTGGCTGCTGGCTCCAAGGGCAAGCGCTTGGCCCTGCCCCACGCTCGGATCATGATTCACCAACCTCTGGGTGGCACTGGTCGCCGTCAAGCTTCAGATATTGAAATTGAAGCGAAGGAAATCTTGCGGATCCGTGCTTTGTTGAATCAAATTTTGGCCGATCGTACAGGGCAGTCCGTTGAGAAAATCGATAAGGACACCGATCGTGACTATTTCATGTCTGCTCAGGAAGCTAAGGACTATGGCTTGATTGATCAAGTGATTGAAACTCTTAAGTAATCTGAGTTTGATCTGTTAACTTTGATCGATTAACTTTAATTGATTAGCTTTAATTGATTAACTAAGTCAGCATTACCCAGCCTGGAATCGCGATTTTTTTGATTTCAGAGTAAATGATGGCAGAATTCTGAGGAGTTCTGCCATTTCTATAGAGATCACTATTCGATGGAGACTGAATGTATTGGGGGCATCCTTGGCCAATGATGTATTGGCCAATAGTTGTTGTTCAGACGAAATGTTTTTCAGACGACAGTTGTGATGAGGATGTTGACAAAGGCGATTGACCAGCATGGATAATCCGAAATTGGATCCTAGTCAGAAACCATGAATTTGCATGACTGCTATCGAGTGCTGGAGTTAAAACCAGGGGCTTCCTATGAAGATATCAAGGGAGCCTATCGTCGTTTAGCGCGTCAATTGCATCCTGATACTGGGTTAGAACAAGATTTAACGCGAAAGACTCGCTTTATCCAAGTCACAGCAGCCTACAAGTATCTCCTAGCTCACGCAAAACTTGACCCTGCCCAGCCCGACCCGCTTCCCCTCTCTCCAGACGTGCAGTTGAAGCAGGATGCCTATCAACGACTGCAAGCGTTATTTAAAGCCCAAAAGTTTCCCAACGCGATCGCACTGGTGGAAGGACTGGCCCAGCGGTTGCCTCAGGATCAGGAAATTCGGCAGTGGCAGGCGCTGACCTACCACCAGTGGGGGAATCGGCTGATTGCGCAACGGCAATGGGAACAAGGCCAACGCTACCTACAGAAGGCCCTGCGCACCGATCCCCACAATCGATCGTTACAAGCTGCAATTTATCGCGACCTCGACCAGTTGGAAAAGCTACGCTCCAATCCCGCCCGATCTCCTGAACAAGTCCAGCACCCTAAACCTCAGTCTTTTGCCCAACGCCCCCCTTCTCAACTGGGTTGAAAGGGACATCCTCCAGATATTTGTGCCATGCAGGGCACGATTTATCGAAAATATTTCGTTTTAAAAAGTAATCAAACTTAATGATTGGGCTTTTTGTTGGGGTTATGTCCTGCTTTGCCCAGAGAACCCATTTGGGATCTTGGTTCTAATTCCTTCTGGGAACTCATTTCTAAGGTATCTCCTCGAATCATGTTAAGAGCTTTGGGAAGTTAAGGTTCTCGCCATAGATTTCAAATAGGCTCTATATCCCGCTTGGTTGATTATGGGCTCGATCGCAGAACTCAGTTAATACAGATCGACCAGCATAAGTCAATTAATATAAGTCAATTACTAACATTAATGATTTCTATCCATTGACCTAAGACTTTACTCCAAAGCGCTCTCGTCGCGTCTTACAACCCTCATAGCGATAGAAAGGTGCTGACGGTTGCCTAAAAACTTTGGTATAATGTTTATACATAAGAGTGCTAAAAATCATAGTTTTGAAAGAATCATAAAAAAGCTTGCTCCTTACCGCGATCGTGGGGCTTTTCAGTACCGGGGTGCTCCTGTTGCTGGTTGGTCAACGGTGGGAAGGTATGTGGTTTTTGACGGTATGGCGTCCCACTCACAGTGCGAGGTTGATTGTGTTCTCGATGTTGCCTCGTTTGGCTGAACGGAATTGGATGACTCTTAGTTTCCCCTCAACCTTGTATCTTGTTCCAGTCCTAGACCTGCTTTTAGATCATGTCCCCCATGTCTGGCAGCCAGAAGTTCGCCTAGGCTTACAGGAAGCGTTGGTAAACGCCGCAAAACATGGCAACCAACTTGATCCGGATAAGACAATTCAAGTTTACTTTTCTGCTAGCTCTGAGCGTTGTGAATGGGTAATTTGTGACCAAGGCTGTGGCTTTACGCCGCCCTGTTCCCGCTGTGAGGTCTACGACGAAGACCTCTGTGATGATCAGGAGTGTGGACGAGGATTATTTATATTGCATCAGATTTTTGACCAAGTCCAGTGGAACTCTCAAGGCACAGAGTTGCGTCTTTCTAAACAGCTCCGAGAAGGTCGGCGCAACCCTATTTTTTCTTAGCTGACGTTTTAGCATGATGTGCTTGCTATCTGCTGCCTGAGGAAGGAGTCCTAAATGAATCTTCCGAAGCCGCCCTCAACAGGTTCTACTAATCATCATCGTTCTGAATCTCCTATCCACTGGGCTCCACTACACGGACAATGCTCTATTTCTAAATCAGTATCCTGGGCCAGACTGGTTTACGCCAAGCGGCGTTCTGGCTACTGTAATTGGGATGACTCCAATTGGACTATTGGGTTACTGGCTGCTATACATCAGACGCTTATTCTGGCTAGCATTCTTATTTTTAGGAATATATTCAATTACCAGTGTATCGAGTCCGGGGCACTACCTTTTTCCAAGGGTTGCACCCATGTCCTTCAAAATGCACAGTCTAATTTGGCTGGATGGAGTTGCGGGACTCGCGTTAATTGGTTTCTTACTATGGTCAATTGCGGTAGAGCAAGAGTGGCGTGGTACTGAGAGAGTTGAGCCCAGGGAGTAGTCCGTTTTTGCGATGCTCTCGATCGTCTCTCAGGACGCTGTCCGTTCTGGTCATGGCAATGGGTATTCTGGACTAGTTGCTGACTCTATTCAATGGGATGGCAACCTAGTAACCCTCACCCTATGTTCGGATACCCTGACTTGAGTCCGTAGGTTCAAATCTTGGCAAACTGGGCTATCTTAGCGTAGGTCACCTTTGGAATCTTTTTGGAATCCGTAATCGATGCGTCAACATTCCCCCCTTATGAAGTCTCAATCTATTAACCGTGCACCCGTTTCCCGTCGTGCTGTAGCTATGCGGCAACCTGCTTGGATTAATACCCGGCAGTTAGATTTGGTACTCTTGGCGGGGTGTTCCTGTTTGTTGACGCTAATGGTGCAGCCCATGGCCACCGCGATGACAGGTTCTAGCTCACCCCATCCGTCGTTGATGGCCTACCCCACCCAGGTTAACGGGTTATCTTGTATTGTGGCTTACCATGCGAAGCAAGTTCAGCAAGCTGATTTCTTTAAACTGCAAAAGTAAACTTAAGCTTCAGAAGTAGGACTAGCTTGCATCACACTGGCTTGAAGCTTGCGATCGCCATGACTCGGGCAGGGGGGCGCGGAGATAGATTTATCCAACCAACCCACGGCCTGTTGCAATCGGGGTAAAGCCTCTTCTGACTGCTGTTTGAGCAGATACACCAAGGCGACGGCAGCTTGTTCCTGGGCACGGGCCGATCGATTGCCCTTGAGACGATGCCAATCCCGTTCCCGAATCGCGAGGCGATCGGCGAGGGCTTGAGCCAGCTCTAAGGAACTCAACGCGCTTAGATCAATCGGTTGTGACGCGATCGGGGTAGTCGAGTGGGAGAGATCAGCAGTAGTGGTTTGGTCAGTCATGGTGAAATCCTCAGAAGCCACAGGGTTTGCATGAACTTTTGCATGAACTATTCTCCAGCCTAACGCAGACCCTGACCTAACCACCAAAACCACTTGTTCTCCCTAGCTACCCTAAAAATTTTAATTACACAGGCTTTGCTGTAAGAGGTGCTATGTCATCGTTGCCCCCATCTTCTTCGGATATTTCCCTAAATCCTGAGGGCGATCGGCCTGCGGGAGAGATGGCTTCTAAGGCGATTCATTCTGGGGGCGTAGGGACTCAAGGTATAGCGACTCAAGGTGGGGAGGCAGAGTTGGATCTTGGGCAGGAATTGCAGGCGATCGAAGCTTCCCTCCAGGCACTTAAAACCCGTTACCACGAAGTCCAAGCTGCTCAATACCAAAAAGCAGAGCTTGGGGAACAGCGCGATCGCTTAGATCCTCAAGCCCCCACCTTCAAAGCAGAACTAGAGGCGATCGATCGGCAATTAGGCGAATTGGAATTCACCCTAGAAAGTCGTTTATTTTCCTGGTCAGGGGTGCGGGAGTATTTCTGGCAGGCGGTGCGGTTTGGCGGTTTGGGGCTAGTGATTGGCTGGACTTTGGCCTATGGGGTGCTGAAACAGCCAAACCCGAATCCGACTACACCCTTGGAACGGCAGGAAATTTTGAAATAGCCGTGCCAAATCCCAGCTAAAAATTAAAAGTGCGAGAATGGAAGGCAAGTGAATATTTAAAAGTGATTGTTCCAGCATCCAAATGTTCAATCACGGTTGAATATTCAACAAGCGTGTTCAATAACAGTGTTCAACAAGTTTGCCTTTGCCATGACTAAACGGATTGCTGAAATTATTCGCAACGGCCAACCGGATCAACGGGTCACGATTCAAGGTTGGGTACGGACTAAACGGGAACAGAAAACCTTCACGTTCCTAGAAGTCAATGATGGCTCCTCCATGGCAGGGCTGCAAGCGGTGGTTAACGCCGAGCTACCGGACTACGAAGCGACGATGAAACGGATCAATACGGGCGCGTCGGTGGCGATCGTGGGGGTCTTGGTTCCCTCCCAAGGCAAAGGGCAACGGATCGAAATTCAAGCAGAATCCGTCACGGTCTATGGCGACGCTGACCCGGAAACCTATCCCCTGCAAAAGAAACGCCATTCCTTTGAATTCCTACGGGACATCGGGCATCTGCGATCGCGCACCAATACCCTCGGAGCGGTGTTTCGGGTGCGGAATGCCTGCGCGACGGCCATCCATCAGTTTTTCCAAGAACGGGGCTTCCTGTGGGTGCATACGCCGATTCTGACGGCGAGTGACTGCGAAGGGGCGGGGGAAATGTTTACCGTCACCCGCTTCAACTTGGACAACCTACCGCTGCAAAACGGCAAAGTGGACTACAGCCAGGATTTCTTTGGCAAGCCGACCTATCTCACCGTTAGCGGGCAGTTGGAAGCGGAAATTATGGCCATGGCCTTTTCCGATGTCTACACCTTTGGCCCCACCTTCCGTGCCGAGAATTCCAACACCTCCCGGCACTTGGCGGAATTCTGGATGGTGGAACCGGAAATGGCGTTCTGTGACCTGCAAGGGGATATGGAACTGGCCGAGGCATTTCTCAAACACATCTTCCAGTATGTGATGAACCATTGTCAGGAGGATATGGAGTTCTTTAACCAGCGGATTGACAATAGCGTTCTTGCAACGGCGGAGAATATTATCAACAACGAGTTTGCGCGGGTGACCTACACCGAAGCGATCGAATTGCTGGAAAAGGCCGATCGATCGTTTGAATATCCCGTTAGTTGGGGCTTGGATCTGCAATCGGAACACGAACGGTACTTGGCCGAAGAGTTGTTTAAAAAGCCCGTGATCGTGACGAACTATCCCACGGAAATTAAGGCGTTTTACATGCGCTTGGATGAAGGGGAAAAGACGGTATCTGCGATGGATATCCTGGCTCCAAAAATTGGGGAAATTATTGGCGGTTCCCAACGGGAAGAGCGGCTGGAGGTGTTGGAGCGGCGGATTGTAGCCCAGGGCTTAGATCCGGCGACCTATTGGTGGTACCTCGATCTGCGGCGGTTTGGCACAGTGCCCCACGCAGGGTTTGGCTTGGGGTTTGAGCGGTTGGTACAGTTCATGACGGGGATGCAAAACATTCGCGATGTCATTCCCTTCCCACGCACCCCCTTAAGTGTTGAGTTTTAGGTGGATTGCTAATACCCAATCAACTTTTGATTGCAACACAGATCCGATCCCCCTAAATCCCCCTTAAAAAGGGGGACTTTGAAAGAATTTGCCTGAATCCCCCCTTTTGAAGGGGGTAGGGGGGATCGAATGTATCGCATTAATCAATTAATTTAGTATGAGCCTATTGACTTGCAAGCTCGATCGGGTGTGATGAGAGTGACAGACACAGAGCCACACGCCGATCGCCACTTGCCGCTATCATGGGCAGATAGCAATTTTTGTAATGTGAAATTCTATCTGTCCCAATGACTGCATCCATTCCCACCCTCGCCAGCCAATACGAATCCAAAACCACCGAAGCCAAATGGCAAGCCTTTTGGGAGGAACATGCAGTCTTTCAGGCCGATCCGTCCCAACCGGGAGAAATGTACTCCGTGGTGATTCCGCCGCCTAACGTGACGGGAAGCCTGCACATGGGCCACGCCTTCAATACCGCTTTGATCGACACGATCGTGCGCTACCAGCGGATGTTGGGCAAAAATACCCTCTGCCTGCCGGGGACTGACCACGCCAGCATTGCCGTACAAACCATTTTAGAAAAGCAACTGAAAGCCGAAGGCAAAACGCGGGATGACCTGGGTCGTGAAGCATTCCTAGCCCGTGCCTGGGAGTGGAAGGCGGAATCCGGTGGCACCATCACTAACCAAATGCGGCGGCTGGGTTTTTCCGTGGATTGGTCGCGGGAGCGCTTCACCCTGGATGAGGGACTGTCAAAGGCCGTGTTGGAAGCCTTTGTCAAACTCTACCAAGAGGGCTTGATCTATCGCGGTAATTACCTGGTCAACTGGTGCCCCGCCAGCCAATCCGCTGTGTCGGATTTGGAAGTGGAAAACCAGGAAGTTAACGGCAATCTCTGGCATTTCCGCTATCCCCTCACCGAAAGCGATGGTTACATCGAAGTGGCCACCACCCGCCCCGAAACCATGCTGGGCGATACTGCTGTGGCCGTTAACTCCAACGACGATCGCTACAAACACCTCATCGGCCAAACGGTACTACTGCCGCTGCAACTGCGGGAAATTCCCATCATTGCCGATGAGTACGTGGATGCGAGCTTTGGTACCGGCTGCGTCAAGATCACCCCGGCCCACGACCCCAACGACTTTGAGATGGGCAAGCGCCACAACCTACCGTTCATCAACGTCATGAACAAAGACGGCACGATGAATGAAAATGCGGGGGCCTTCCAAGGAATCGATCGCTTTGAAGCGCGTAAGCAAGTCGTGGAAGCCATGGATCGGGAAGGCTGCCTGGTCAAGGTGGAAGATTACAAAACCACGATTCCCTACAGCGATCGCGGCAAGGTGCCCGTGGAGCCGATGATTTCGACCCAGTGGTTTGTCAAGATCGATCCGCTGGCGCAGACGGCGTTGAAAGCGTTGGATGAGCAAAACTCACCGGAGTTTGTCCCCGATCGTTGGAAAAAGGTCTACCGCGACTGGCTGACGAACCTGCGCGATTGGTGCATTTCCCGCCAACTGTGGTGGGGCCACCAAATTCCCGCCTGGTATGCCGTCAGCGAAACCGGCGGCGTGATTACCGACAGTACGCCCTTCTTTGTTGCCCATAGTGAAGCCGATGCTCGCCAGCAGGCGATCGAGCAATTTGGAGAAGGGGTGCAGTTGGAACAGGATCCGGATGTCTTAGATACCTGGTTCTCCTCGGGGCTGTGGCCGTTTTCCACCCTGGGTTGGCCTAATCCGGAAGCCGAAGATTTGCAGCGCTACTATCCCACCAGCACCCTTGTCACGGGCTTTGACATCATCTTTTTCTGGGTGGCCCGGATGACCCTGATGGCAGGGCATTTCACTGGACAGATGCCGTTTAAGCATGTTTACATCCATGGCCTGGTGCGGGACGAAAAGGGCCAGAAGATGTCCAAGTCGAAAAATAATGGCATTGATCCACTGGTGCTGATTGAGAAATACGGCACCGATGCGCTGCGTTACACCTTAATTAAGGAGGTGACCGGGGCTGGCCAGGACATTCGTCTGGAATACGATCGCAAAAAGGATGAGTCGCCCTCGGTGGAAGCCTCCCGCAACTTCACCAACAAGCTGTGGAATGCTTCGCGCTTTGTGCTGATGAACCTGGATGGGCAAACGCCGGAGCAATTGGGTGCACCGGATCCCAACAGTTTGGAATTGAGCGATCGCTGGATTCTCTCCCGCTACAACCAAGTCACCCAAGAAGTGCGGCACCATCTTGATAATTTTGGTTTAGGGGAAGGGGCCAAACTGCTCTATGAATTTTTCTGGGGCGATTTCTGTGACTGGTACATCGAACTGGTCAAGTCCCGTCTCCAGGGAGACAAGAATGATTCCCGTACCGTCGCCCAGCAAACCCTAGCGTTGGTGCTGGAGGGGACGATCAAGCTACTCCATCCCTTCATGCCCCACATCACTGAGGAAATTTGGCACACCGTTGTCCAGAAAGACCCGGCAACAGGGATCAGCCTCGCGTTGCAAGCCTATCCCAGCGTTGACGCGACTTTGATTGATGGGGATTTGGAAGCGCAGTTTGAGTTAATCATTGGGGCGATTCGCACGGTGCGGAACCTACGGGCCGAGGCAGGGATCAAGCCCGGTGAAAAGATTGAAGCCATCCTGCAATCGGAAAGCGATCGGGAACGGAAAATCCTCATCGCTAGCCAGAAATACATCCGCGACTTGGCTAAGGTGAAGCAACTCACGATCGTGGATCCCCAGTCGGCACCGGCGATCGTTCCTGCGGCGGAAGCCCCGAACACGACTCCAGTCCCAGCGATGGCACCGCCAGTCTCGCAGGCTTCTACAGCTGCCCCCACCGCCCAAACCCTGCGGATCACCAACCGCAAGCCCTGGAGCGAAAAGACCTGGCAGGAAAAACTGGAAATCCGAGATGCCGTGTCCACGGTGACTGACTTCTTAGGTCAGCACCGTAAGTTTGCATTGACGATCGGTTCCTTTGGCTTGCTTTATTTCATCCTCAGCGTCACCCTAGCGTCCCTGAGGACGGTGTATCAGGTGCCCTTTCTGTCCAATCTTCTAGAAGTCCTGGGTCTTGTCTATGCTGTGCTCTATACCAAGGACAACCTGCTGACCCGCGCCGATCGCCAACGCACCTTTGGCAAACTACGCCAGCTTAAGGATGATGTGTTGGGCAATGGCTTACTGTTACCCCAATCGGCTGTCGTGGAGACCGCCCCCGCAGCCCTAGCCCCAGACGTTGCTCCGAAGGCTGCCCCCGTGACTGAAGCTGCGGATCCTGCACCGAAATCCGCCGAGCTATCCAACGATCGGCAAATGTTCGCGGGCGTTGTGGGTACGGTACAGGTTCTGATCCCCTTGGCGGGGCTGGTCGATATTGCCGCCCTCACTGCCAAGCTAGACAAAGACCTCAAAAAAGTTGAGGCCGAAATTCAGTCCCTCTCTGGTCGTTTGCAGAATCCCAAGTTTGTGGATAAAGCCCCGATCGAGGTGGTTCAAGGGGCAAAAGATGCCCTCGCAGAGGCGGAGAAGCAAGCAGAACTCCTCAAGGAACGCTTAGCGCTGCTTTAAAGTTCACGCTGTCTGAACGCTAACCTGCGCTAACCTGTGAGGTTATTTCAGTCGCGATCGGTGAGAGTTGCCTGGAAATGTGATCCGGCGCAACCTTCACCGATCGACGGTTGAGTTCATCTTTTTATTTGGCTGGAAGGCTTACTTGTCTCTTCTTGCGGATGACTGAGGTACCATTGCACTGAGTTCTTAGATTGTGTTCGTTCATCCTTATCTAAAAGCTAGCCATGCTGTACCTTGCTCAAGTGGCCATTAGAGACTTGCCAGAGGAGACCTCTGGATTTCAGTTACTTGCTGTGCAGGAGTCAGAAGACGCTTGGGCGGTATTATCTGGCGAAACCTTACTTTCCAGTGGCCAAGCAGAAAAGTTTTCGCCTAATCTACTGGTCTTGGTGGAAACGTCTGGGAATAAGGACATTCTGCGGATTTACGACGCTAAGACCTGGATTCTAGAGATTGTCCAGCGCTACTTGACCTGTGGGATCACTCCTGAGTTTATTATCCAAGAGCGAGAACGGGCGGAACAGTGGCGGCAATCTCTAACCTTGCAAAGCCAAGAACTCGATCGACGAGCCCTAGAGCTAGAAGCGCGACGGGAACAAATACAAGCTTTGGAAGAAGAATTAAAGCGGGAAAAACGTCGTTTAGAAGCTGGGCAGGGTGATTTTTCTGATTCAACCTCTGAAAATGCTGGCTAGGACTGGCGTTTGGTGATTGATTGACCCTCGGAATTGCAACCCTGACTGCTCTTCCAGTGGCGTTGAAAAGGGTATTGAAGATGACATAACGTGCTTCAACACAAAAATCAACGATCGATCATTACAAAAATTGATCCCTGAAAGTATCCCAAACCCCTTGCAAACGATCTCACACCGTTTGAAACTATTGGTGGGAGTTGATAGGCAAGTTTTAGAGGTTTCGCGTGAAAAAAGTTTTAGGGATCATTCTAGGTGGCGGTGCTGGAACGCGGTTATACCCCCTGACCAAGCAGCGTGCGAAGCCTGCCGTGCCTTTGGCAGGTAAGTATCGGTTGATTGACATCCCCGTTAGTAACTGCATCAACTCAGACATCTACAAGATTTACGTCCTGACGCAATTCAACTCCGCTTCACTAAACCGTCACATTTCGCGGACTTACAATGGGTCGGGTTTGGGAGCCAGTGAGGCATTTGTTGAGGTGCTCGCTGCCAACCAAACTCCGGAAAACCCCAACTGGTTCCAAGGTACAGCAGATGCAGTCCGGCAATACCTCTGGCTGTTCCAGGAGTGGGATGTGGATGAGTATGTGATTCTTTCGGGGGATCATCTCTACCGCATGGACTATCGGGAGTTTGTCCAGCGCCACCGCGAAACCGGGGCCGATATCACCCTCTCGGTGGTTCCCATGGATGAACGCCGTGCTCCGGAATTCGGCTTGATGAAGATTGATGATTCTGGTCGGGTGATCGATTTTTCGGAAAAGCCCAAGGGCGATGCCCTCAAGTCTATGGCTGTCGATACCACCGTGCTAGGTCTGAGTGCAGAAGAGGCTAAAGATTCGCCTTATATTGCATCCATGGGGATCTATGTCTTCAAGCGGGATGTGCTGATCAAGCTGCTGCGACAAAATCCAGAGTTTACCGACTTCGGGAAGGAAATTATTCCGAACGCTGCCAAAGATCACAATATCCAAGCCTTCCTGTTTAACGACTATTGGGAAGACATTGGAACGATCGAAGCCTTCTACAACTCCAACCTGGCACTCACTCAACAACCCCGTCCGCCCTTCAGCTTCTACGACGAAAACGCGCCAATTTACACCCGCCAGCGTTATTTGCCGCCCAGCAAATTTTTGGATACCCATGTCACGGAATCCATTATCGGGGAAGGCTGTATTTTGAAGAACTGCCGGATCCATCACTCGGTAGTGGGGGTTCGATCGCGGATTGAAGAAGGATGCATTATTGAGGACACGATGATCATGGGGGCTGACTACTACCAGTCCTTTAGCGAGCAGTCCCAGGATTGCCACAGTGACTACATCCCCGTCGGCATTGGCAAAGATACGATCGTGCGTCGCGCCATTTTGGACAAAAACGTTCATATCGGCTGCAATGTCCAGATTGTCAATAAAGATCAGGTGGAGGAAGCGAACCGGGAAAACCTTGGCTTCTACATCCGCAGTGGCATTGTCGTCGTGCTGAAAAATGCCATCATTCCCGATGGCACGATTATCTAATTGGTCGATCGCTCCTCTAGTGAGTTGAGTCGATCGATGGATTGGGACGATCTCCCCAGCATTCTAAGCAGCCCACTAATGCAGCGACCGGTATTGCTGCTCTTGGTGGGGTTGCCTGGAAGTGGCAAATCCACGATCGCGCAACAATTGTTACAACAAACTCCCTGCGCTCGGGTTATCTCCACTGATGGGATCCGGGCGCAACTTTTTGGAGACGCAAGTATTCAAGGTCCTTGGCTCAAGATTTGGCTAGAAATCCGTCAGCAGTTTTTGCAAGCCACAGCGGATATCCAGTCAGGCCAAGGGGCTTTCGCAATTTTTGACGCCACAAATGCAGTGCGAAAACAGCGCCGAGCCGCGATCGTCTTAGCGCGCAAATGCGGATTTACGACGGTGGTAGGACTGTGGGTCGAGCTTCCCCTGCAAGTTTGTTTAGAGCGGAATCAAGCTCGATCACGCCAAGTGCCAGAGGCGGTGATTGAACGCATGGCCCGCCGACTCTATGGCGCACCCCCTCAGGTCGAAGATGGGTTCGATCGGCTCCTAGTCTGGAATGCCCCCCTACAGCAAGTAACCGTTACTGGGGTCGGACTGGTCAGGGAATAGAGATTTCTCTAACTATTTGGGTTCAACCATTTAGGAAATTCAGGGTGCTTGTTGTCCTTAGCAGGTCGTTTTAGACTGGGAAAAGCGCAGCCGAATCTTCAAAAGGTAGGCTGCGAGGTTCCATGGGAAATTAACGGTATCCAGTTCAACCATCGTGACTTCAGAGCAACATGAGTTCGTTCTAGAATCCTTCCAGCGAGGGAAACAGTTCTTTGAACGGGGAGACTATCGCGCTTCCATCCAAGCTTTGGAAAAAGCCCGATCGTTGTGCGATCAGGGAACGGCCTTGCAGGGCAATGTGCAAATTTGGCTGATTACTGCCTATGAAGCCGCAGGAGAGCGATCGCAGGCGTTGGAGCTATGTCAGTTGGTAAAGCAGCACCCGGACTATGAAACCCGCAAACAGGCCAAACGGTTGCTCTATATTCTGGAAGCCCCCAAATTACGCATGAAGGCCGAATGGCTGACGGAAATTCCCGATTTGGCCACGATCGACGGCAATGATGAGCGGAATTGGAGTTCCTCTAAGTTGGTGCCAACAACACCGAAACCCCCCGCCGAAACCCCCGGTTATCAAATCCCTGAACCTACGGATCCCAGTCAGGTTGAGATGGGTGACGAGCGATCGTTGTGGTGGGCTTTGGGGGCTGCTCTAGTAGTGGTCTGTAGTTTGGTGTGGCTAGGAGTGCAGTGATTGCATGACTAGGGCAGGTAGCCGAGGGCTGGGGAGGGGAATCGAGGCATGGGTTTGAGGGGTGATTGAGGGGTTGGGTTAGAGTCGTTGGATGGGTTAGGTTAGCTTTAATTGAGGGAAACGGCGGAGGCTTCGTTCTCCTGCTAACCTATTCCCTATAGATACCCATTGAATCACTGCCCGTTGGATAGTCATGGTTTTGCAAATGTCTCGTTTAAAAGCGGCGATCGCCATCCTGTTCCGCCCTCTTCGGATCCTAGGGACCCTTTGTTTAGTCTGTTTATGTTTGACGGGCTGTGTAGACTATCAACTGGGCATTGCCTTTGACAGCCCTAACCAGGGAACGGTCACGCAAAAAATTCATCTAGAGGGGCTAGGAACCGCTGCTGCACAATCCTGGCTCAGCCAACTGGAAGTACAAACCCGCCAAGTTCGAGGCCAAATCAAGCGTCTGTCACGCCAAGATGTCGAGATTGCGATTCCGTTTAGTAGTGCTAAGGACTTAGAGCAAAAATTCAATCAGTTTTTTACACCTTCGGCGAACACTCAAGCCACAGACAGCGCGACGCTACCGGAAATTATTTCTAATTTGCAAGTGAAGCAGAGTAATTTGCTGTTGTTTGAGCGCGATCGCTTAGCCTTTGATGTAGATTTAACGGCCTTAAGTCTGCCAGAGACAGATAGCGATACATTGTTGAACCCTGCAGAGATTTTTGATCTATCCCTAGGGGTTACAGGGCCGTGGGGTGCGGGTGGTCAACGCTCAACGCCAATTTCTAAGGGTGTTAACGATAGCAGCAAAGATGGCAAAAAAGGTGCAACCTGGCAATTGCAACCGGGCAAAAAGAATCACATTGAAGCGGTGGTATGGATGCCCATGCCTTTGGGTTGGGGCACTGTGCTGATTGCTGGATTGGTTGCAGGTGGACTGTACTATCGCAAACGTCAAGTGGGTTCGTGAACTTACTGGATTGCTAATTAAGAGAAAAATCCACTATGGCCAGCCCTTCCCGTGATTTACAGCGTTTGTTGTTTCTAGGATTGCTAGTCCCGATCGGGGCGTTAAATGTATTCATTTTGGGATGGCTGGTCAATTATTTCCGCCACCTCGTGACGCTAGTTACCATCTCAGCAATCTTGGCCTTTTTGCTGGACTATCCAGTGCGTTTTTTTGAAAGGGTTCGTGTGCGACGCATCCCCGCTGTGCTGATTGTGTTGCTGATTACAGTGGCCATTTTATCGATCGTGGGGCTGACGCTGATTCCGATCGTGGTTAGCCAGATGAGTCAACTCTTCAAAAATATTCCAGATTGGCTAAATGCGAGTCGCCACAATGTTGAAATGCTCGATCTATGGGCGAAAAGTCGCAACTTACCCCTAGATCTAGAAGGCTTTAGTCTGCGTTTGAGTAGCCAGATTGAAAATCAGTTAAGGGACTTAGCACCACAAGCCTTGGGAATTGCCCTAGGAACGGTATCTGGTTTTGTTGATACCATTTTAGTGATTGTCCTTGCTTCCTATATGTTGCTGTATGGGGAACAGCTGTGGGCCGGACTGATGAACCTTCTGCCTCCCAAATTTGCCATTCCCTTTAGTTCCTCACTGCGGCTTAATTTCCATAATTTTTTTCTCAGTCAGGTCGCTCTAGCTTTGTTTATGGTGGTGACCCTGATTCCGATTTTTTTTGGATTACAAGTCCCTTTTGCACTTCTGTTTGCTTTACTAATTGGCGTTGCAGAGCTCATTCCATTTATTGGTGCAGCCCTGGGAATTGGTCTAGTAAGCTTACTAGTTCTATTTCAGGATTTCTGGATGGCTGTCTGGGTGGCGGTTTTAGCAACAATTTTGCAGCAAATTCGTGATAATCTACTGGCTCCTAAAATCATGGGAGATTTTACTGGGTTAAATCCTATTTGGATTATTATTTCTTTATTAATTGGCTTGCAAGTGGGGGGATTACTCGGTGTCTTCATTGCAGTCCCGATCGCAGGAACCATTAAGTGCACGATCGATACATTACTGAGTTTGAAAACTCCTGCCATCATTGTTGATAGTCTTCAATCCACAGGAGGGGTAGGTCAGGATCTCACTTCGATGGATGAACTCTAAGCATGGGTGCCCCAAATTCTACCTAAATCAGACGAAATGGGTGGTCTATTGATAGGATAGACGAAGCTTTTTGATGAATATTGCCATAGCCCATGGGGTTAGGACAGTGCTATCAAATTGATTCACTGATGCGATAGGTTCGATTCCTCCCCTCCCCTTAATCAGGGATTTAGCAGAATCGAGCGGTTTGCCAGCAAAAATATGATTGTCCTAATAATTTTCGCTATAGCTATAAAACTTCGTCTACAACTTTGACTCAAACTCAGTTCAGAGTAAAGCTATTACAGTGCATTTTAAATTGAAGCTTAAACACCCGTTAAACCTCGTGTACTTGCGCGATCGTGACTTTACGAACCTCTCGAACCACCCGGCGGAATTTCCTGCTTTCCACTGCTGCTAGCCTGTTACCCTTAGCTTTTCGGAGTCCGGCTCGTGCAACTCTTAATCCCATGTTGAACCGTGGTACAAGACCCCCCTATCTGGGAACAACGTTTAGCCAGTTACAATGCAGCTACATGGGGTTAGAAGTGCGTAAAGCATTTCAAGCAATTTGCAGTCTCGGGCTCGATCGTATTCGCCTCTGTGCCTACTGGAACGAAATTCAACCCCAGGAAAATCAGCTTAACTTTTCCCAACTCGATTGGTTTTTAGAACAATGCCATGATCACAAAATCGATGTGGTGTTAGCAGTTGGGATGAAAGTTCCAAGGTGGCCAGAGTTTCACTTCCCGCAATGGGTTAGCGATCGCTATGAAACGGGTGCAGGAAATCAACCACTAGACAAACGCAGCCCCGCAGTTGCAGAACTTGCCCTCAAGTTTGTGAATGAGGTAGTTAACCACTGTCGCTATGCTCCTGCTATCAAATACTGGCAAGTAGAAAACGAACCCTTTACCCAGTTGGAAATCGCAGGTGGTCGTTTCCTCAGTCCAGAATTTGTGAGTCGAGAAGTGGCCATGGTGCGATCGCGCCTTTGGGGCCAGCAACGGATTGTACTCACGAATGCGATTCATCTCCCCAGTCCGAAGCTTGAAGAAGATGAACCTGCATTTCTCAACAGCTTAGTCACCAGTGAAGCGATCGGGTTCAATGTCTATACCAAAGTTCCAGCGGGAAATTCCGGTGCATACTTAGAACCGACTCCGGAGTTTTGGCAACAGTTACAACAATGGCAAAATCGTATTCAAGCTTCCAATCGCGAAGCCTGGGTAGCAGAGGCGCAAGCAGAACCCTGGGAACCGCAGAAATTGGTTGCAATGGATAAGCCCCACTATCCTAGTGCAACGCCGCCGCGTATGCGATCGTTGGTGCATACCTTGGCCACCATGAATTACAATACCGTTCTCCTGTGGGGCTGTGAATATTGGTATTGGCAACGGATGAATAATCGCAATCTTTGGTGGTGGACAGTTCAGCAAATGCTGCAAGCCCCGAAAGCTTGAGTCGATCGGAAACCACGCTGCCCCATAGCCTACTTGTGTAAAATCCCTACATAAAACTCTGCATAAAAACAGAGTACGCCAAAGACGGAGTACTCTGTTTTAACCGAGTTTTAACCGACAAATTTGAGAAGACTGAGTGGGAATCCACTACTTCCCAGATAGCGCGGGGACTTTTTCCTCAGCACTATCTACAGAACTATCCACAGAATCAGAAACTGCTTGTAAATCAGTCCCGGTAATAATCCGCGCCCCACGACTGCGGGTGAAATAGTTCCAAGCCCACTGGGTCATCACAACAATCTTGTTATCGACTTCAATGAGGTAGTAAATGTGAACCACGACCCAGGCTAACCAAGCAAAGAAGCCAGAGAACTTGATGAAGCCCATGTCCACGACAGCTTCGTTGTCGCCAATGACGGCCATGCTACCCAGATCGGTGTACGTGAACGCAGGTAAGGTTGCGCCTTTTGCCTGGGCTTGCAGCAGATCGGAAACGTATTCCCCTTCCTGCATCGCTACTGCTGCTACACCCGGTAAGGGTTTATCTCCTTGATGGGAAAAATTAGCTAAGTCCCCAATCACATAGATATTGGGCTGAGAGGCGAGGCTCAGATCCGGCTGTACCATCACCCGACCCACCCGATCGAGGGTGGCTCCGGCCCGCTCTTCCAAGACCTTGCCGATCGGAGATGCTTTCACTCCAGCAGCCCACAGCACCGTTTTCGCGGGAATTGTCTTAGAGGCTTCGCCTTGCAGAACCGTAACCGCACCTTCTTCAATATTGGTGACGCGGGTGCTGACTTGAACCTTGACGCCCAACCGTTCCAACGCAATCTGAGCTTTCTGAGACAGTTCCGGTGGGTAGGGTGGCAATACCCGATCGAGCCCTTCCAGCAAAATCACTTGGGTTTCCGTCGGATCGATGTGATGGAAATCATCCTTCATCGTTTTAAAGGCGAGATCGGCGATCGCCCCAGCTAACTCGACCCCCGCAGGTCCCGCACCCACAATCACAAAGGTCAGCCAAGCTCGCCGCAAGGCGGGATCAGTTTCCTTCTCCGCTGCTTCAAAGGCAGAAAAGATGCGCCGCCGCATTTCGATCGCGTCTTCGATCGTTTTCAAACCCGGTGCCACATCCTTCCATTGGTCATTGCCAAAGTAGTGGTGGCTGGCCCCAGTTGCCACAATGAGCTTGTCGTACTCGATTTCTTGGCTCTTCAAAATCACCTTTTGGGCCACGGGGTCAATGTCGATCGCCTCATCCATCAACACCCGCACGTTTTTGTGCTTACTGACGATCGCCCGCAGCGGCGAAGAAATATCTGCCGGAGACAGCGTCCCCGTTGCAACTTGATAGAGCAGCGGCTGGAACAGGTGGAAGTTCCGCTTATCAATGAGGGTGACTTCAAATTGGGTACTGCCCAGCGCCTTTGCGGTGTAGAGTCCCCCAAAGCCACCGCCAATAATCACTACACGCTGCCGAGCCGGAGTGTCTGTCATGTTGACCTTCGCTGATGTAACTGTGAAACAGGAGGAGGAAACGGGCTATTGAGCTTAATTGATAATGTTACCTATTGTAATAATCAAGATATATTTCTTTATCAACTTCTCTTGAACTTTATTTTCCAGGATAGCGATCGCACCCGATCGAGCGGAATGTCCGAAACGTAGGAACTAAGAGACCTGTCTGCGCTGATGGGGGCTGAGAATAATCGATCTGTAGTGGTAGGCAACTCCCTGCTACCGGTCTGATGGGAACTAGATTCTGATTAGAAATAGCTATACCATCGATAAGATTTACAAAAAGCACAATCAAGCACAGAACGATCGAGTTTCCCATCAGCCCCTCACTTCATTTCTAGTCATCTTCTTAGCCTCGATTCCACTCCAAAATGGTGAGTAGCCATGGGTGCAAAAAAAAGAATGCATGGGTGCAAAGAAAACGCAAAAGAGCTTAAAAAGAGAGAAAGACGGGCAAGCCTCCTAGATCACTGGTCACCTACTCTTTAAAAGATTGCCCGCTTCAATGTCGCGATCGCTACCGTCGGATGGGTGTCCCACAGGGATAGGTTGCAATGGGTTTCTCAGCCCCCTTAGCTGAGGATTTTTCAGTAACTTGTTCAGCAACTTTTGGCCCCTCAGCAACTTTCTCTAGCGGCAAGATGCTGGCGGATTGGGACTCTATGGTTGCCTTTGCTGCAGTCTTTGCTGCAGTCTTGGCTGCCTGGTAGTCTCGGCGCAGTTCCGCCATCATAGCTTCACGACTATCGTACAGTCGTTTCAGAGGCCGGGGCGCACTTTGGTTAAGGGTGTAAGCCGTCAAAATGGGTAGGGCGATCGTGCTGTCGGTGTAGCAGACGATCGCACTGGGTAACTCTTCGGGATCAACCTTGCCCCAACTGACTGCTTCGCTGGGCGTTGCCCCGGAAAGCCCACCTGTATCAGGACGGGCATCGGTAATCTGGATAAAGAAATCGTGGCCCCGCTCTTCTAGTCCGAGGACTTCATGTAACTGAGGTTGGGTTTGCAGGAGAAAGTTTTTGGGACTGCCGCCGCCCAGGATAATGGCTGCACTCTTACCCACTTCCCCCGTCTCCGTTTGTCTAGCGGCATAGGCGATCGCAGCGGTTTCATTCACGTCAATCATGGGATCAATGAACAACCCATTACCATCCAAAGCCACCGCTGCCACATTCATACCGATGGAACTGTCCCCCGGCGAAGAGGTATAGATAGGTACGCCACATTCATAGGCTGTAGACAGGAGCGATGGCTGTTGAACCCCCACCTGCTGCTCAATCTCGTAGACATACTTCCCTAAAAGGTAGTGAAATTCCGCTGTGCCCATGCGTTTCTGGAACGGTTCTGCCTGGAGAATTCGACGTAAAAATGCATCGGTGCTGAGCAGTACATCATAGTCAAACACAATGTCATAAATGCGAATCCGACCTTCTTGTCGGAGTTTCACATCATCCACAAAGGGATTGCTGGCATAGAGGGCTAAGCCGAGGCCATAGTGCATGTCATGGTACAGATTAGCTCCTGTGCTGATAATCCAATCAATAAACCCTGCCCGCATCAACGGCGCGATCGCAGATACTCCAAATCCTGCTGGCGTCAACGCACCCGACAAACTCAGCCCAACAGTTACTCCCGGCTGAAACACTTGGCGAGCTAATAACTGACAGGTTTCCCGGAGCCGCGCTGAGTTATAGGCGGTGAAATACTGATCAACCAGATCCACAACATTGATGCTTTCCGGCATGGGCATCGGGGTGATCTTTTGACTATAAAACTTTGACATGAGTGCACTCCAGACAGTAAAAAAGCATTTCGCTCAATGAGCATTTCATTTGAGCGTTCCATCCAAAAAAGCTCAACACAACGGACGTAGAGTATTTCCAGTCTTCCCTGATCCGGCATCTGTCCGTACAGGAGGCCGGATCAGGAGAATGGGATTGAGTTGTGATGCAATAGTCGAAATACAAGGTAAATGCCCAGAAATTGATGTCAGAGCAAAAAAAAGGTCTCTAACTTGTTCAATTTTGAAACCTGGCAAATTTGCTGGCTCGTACAACTTAGTGGTTAGATTGAATCTGTTGCCCGATCGGGATCAGTTCCTATGCCAGCCGGCTCAGTTCATACGTGCTATCTAGAAAGTGCTCAAAACTGGGTTAACCATGACTGGCTCAGCAATCAGTTGTTTGATTGCAATGCACTTTGAGATCAAGCAATGCACTTTGAGATCAAAACAATGCAGATCTGGAGAGCACCAGAAATTAGTTGTTGAGTGAGTTTTGTAGTTTGGTTAATAGATTTTGCACTGAAGAAATCTGGCACTGATAAATCTGGCACTGTTCAATCTGACACTGATAAACTTTCCACAGACCTCTTCCGGGGAATACGCGGACTCCGTTATTCCTTAAGCAAAAGTGGTCTAAGGCAGAAATCAGACTGCCCAGGGTCAAGTGTATGGGCGTCAAACTTGTGAGTATGCCACTGACAAGCATGCCACTGACAAGCGTGAAACTAAAACATAAAATCTGACTAAGAACTGATGCGGTCAACCGTGAAGCGATAGTCGAACGAATCAGCCCATACTCGGTGGTTCACACCGATCAACCCAGGACAGTGCAGGATCAGTTTTGCGTTTTTCCTTGAGGTTCACATCAAGGTACCACAAGGGTCGCCAAGGGTAGTCAATCAGTGGATAGTGCGACAACTTGGTATCTGCCCCTCTTGCTTGTAAATCACTTGGGTTGATCCTACCATCGCCTCCTAAGAATATGCATCGCGGAAAATCAGGATGTGCCTAAAAGACTGGGTGATTTTAATGCTCTCGTTGGCAAGGGAAACGGTGCCGGAATATCAGCTCGGCCACTGACCAGAAGTAGGCCACTGACCAATGACGGTTTTCCGATCCTGTCATGTTTAGCACTCTTGGTCATGGAGTGCTAAAGTCAATTACGGAACTCTGGAAGGCATACACTATGGCAAAGATCGTAGTTTTTGATGAAGCTTCACGTCAGGCGCTGGAACGCGGTGTGAATGCGCTGGCCGATGCAGTGAAAGTCACGTTAGGGCCAAGAGGACGCAATGTACTCCTGGAGAAAAAGTATGGTGCCCCTCAAATTGTTAACGACGGCATCAGTATTGCGAAAGAAATCGAACTAGAAGATCCCCTCGAAAATACTGGCGCTTCACTCATTCGGGAAGTAGCTTCTAAAACCAACGATCTAGCCGGTGACGGAACCACCACTGCAACGGTTCTGGCTCAAGCAATGATCCGGGAAGGCATGAAAAATGTGGCTGCTGGTTCCAACCCGATCGCGCTGAAGCGGGGGATGGAAAAAGCGGTGGCTGCGCTAGTTGAGGAAATCCAAGCCGTCGCTAAGCCGGTTACGGGTAATGCGATCGCCCAAGTTGCAACCATTTCCGCAGGCAACGACGAAGAAATTGGTGGGATGATTGCCCAAGCCATGGACAAGGTGGGCAAAGATGGCGTCATCACCGTTGAAGAGTCCAAGTCCCTCGATACCGACATGGATGTGGTCGAAGGGATGCAGATCGATCGGGGTTATCTATCTCCCTACTTTGTGACCGATGTTGAGCGGTTGTTGGCTGAGTTTGAAAACATGGCCATTCTGCTGACGGACAAGAAAATCAGTTCTGTTCAAGAGTTGGTTCCCATTCTGGAGAAGGTGGCACGGGCGGGACAACCCTTGCTGATTATTGCGGAAGACATTGAAGGGGAAGCCCTGACGACTTTGGTGGTCAACCGCCTGCGGGGTGTTCTGAATGTTGCGGCTATTAAAGCTCCAGGCTTTGGGGAACGCCGCAAGTCCATGCTGCAAGACATCGCTGTGCTCACCGATGGTCAGGTGATTTCAGAAGATATGGGCTTGAGCTTGGATGCTGCCACCCTTGATATGCTGGGTAAGGCTCGTAAAGTCAGCATTACCAAGGATTCAACCACGATCGTTTCTGCGGCTGAGAATGCAGCTAATATCCAAAAGCGGGTTGAGCAACTGCGCCGCGAGTTGGATGCATCGGATTCCGAATACGACAAAGAAAAGCTGTCGGAACGGATTGCGAAGCTAGCTGGTGGTGTGGCGGTGATCAAAGTCGGTGCAGCAACTGAAACCGAACTGAAGGATCGCAAGCTGCGGATTGAAGATGCTTTAAATGCAACCAAAGCTGCGGTTGCGGAGGGAACTGTTCCCGGTGGTGGCGTTACCCTGTTGCACCTAGCTTCTAAGCTGGATGCGGTCAAAGCAGGTTTATCCAATCCTGAAGAGAAAATCGGTGTAGATATTATTGCCCGATCGCTGGAAGCCCCCCTGAAGCAAATTGCTGATAACTCTGGGGTTGAAGGTTCCGTTGTGGTTGAAAAAGTCCGTGCTATGGACTTCAACATGGGCTACAACGCTATGACGGATTCCTATGAAGACTTGGTGGCTTCTGGGGTGATCGATCCTGCGAAGGTAGTGCGGTCTGCGTTACAAGATGCGGCTTCGATCGCCTCCATGGTGCTGACTACCGAAGCTCTCGTGGTCGAAAAACCTGAACCTAAATCTGCTGCAGCGCCTGATATGGGTGGCATGGGCGGTATGGGTGGCATGGGCGGTATGGGTGGCATGGGCGGTATGGGGATGATGTAGTCCCTTTTAGCGTTGCCGCTTGAGTCCCTGGTAACCCGTTTGTATAGCAAAAGCGCGATCGCTCTCTGATTCGAGGAAGCGATCGCGCTTTTGGTTATTTGTCGTATTATCGACGAATTTGTAGAGGCTTTTGTATGAGCACCTAGAGAGTCCCATTAGAAATGGGGGACTCTAGGTGGTATGGGCTACCGTAGGGATGAGCACGTATCCTGGGCCGAACTGCCGATCTCAATGCGTGCGCCATGGGCAGTTAATTCGGAATTACCGTGATTCAACCGCACGGGCAATTCGTTCCAAAAGAACCAATTGAGGGTCAGGTGCAGCAGCAGCCTCTGCCAAAGCCTTTTGCCGTTGCAGTTTTTTCTTCGCCCCTTCCAGGACGCGAATTAGGATGAAAATGGACAATGCAATAACCAGGAAACTCAAGACTGCTGCTAGAAACTTACCGTAAAGAATGCCATTGTAGGACAGTGCCTCTAGGTTTTTGGCGTTGATTGCGGTCAAGGCAGGACTCAAAATTGCTGGCGTAATGATATCTTCAACTAGTGAAGTAATGATTTTGCCAAATGCGCCCCCAATCACCACTGCAACTGCTAGGTCTACAACGTTTCCCTGCATGAGAAACGCCTTAAAGTCTTCCCAAAAGCTAGACCGTGCCATAGAAACTTTGCCTTCCTAAAATCGAAAATCTGTTATGGGCGTATTATAGGGGGTGTTACAGTTCCTTGAATATCCAGCTTCAGGACATTTTTTGTCTTTTTTGTAGAGAAAAGCTGATTTTTGGTCACTATCTGTAACTCCACCAATCGCTCTCCAAGGGAGCAAGAATTTCCCACAACCCTTGGAAGACAAGGCTTAGAGGGCAGTATCCAGAGAATCTCCTCCCAAAACCAGTCATTTTTCTTCAATGCGTAACAATCTCCATATTTTTTACGCTTTCAGAGATATCGCCACAGCCAAGATTGTTAAGACAATCAGATTTTTACTTGCCAACCGTTCGATCCCCCTAAATGCCTACGCTTTAGTGAAGCCATGCTGATAGGCTGTATGCGTCACTGCGCTAGAAAGAAGGGGAGCTCTTACAAAAATTTGGATCAGTGCCTCGTGTTGGAGGTGAGTTTCCACAAAGGTTCACTAGCGGCAAGGGAGAGCTAGCTAGGTGATGGGATGCGCCCGATCGAACCTAGTCCATCATGGACGAATGAATTGAAATGACGATCCTAAGTTGATGGGCTATGGCTACAACAAGTTAGAGCGTGACAACACGAGATGCCTCCTCCTCGTTCGATCCCCAAGTTGATCAACATATTTAAGATAGACAAAAAGCGGAGCTATTTAGTAGCTCCGCTTTTATAGTTCATCCACTTAAATTAAGTAAGTAGTTAGTCAAGTAACTCAAGGTCTGTCAGTTGAAAGACAAGAGCCTCTCTTTAGGAATCTGCGCCCTGGGGCAACAGTTCCCGATTATCTTGACCTTTCAAAACCTTCACTTGACCCGCCTCATCTACGTCAACAATCGCAGTATCTCCTTCTCGGATCCGTGCAGAAAGAATTTCTTCTGCCAAGGAATCTTCCAGAAGACGCATGATAGCCCGACGTAGTGGACGTGCTCCATAGCTGGGGTTATACCCTTCTTCAATCAGCCGATCCTTAAAGCGATCGGTGACTTCGAGGGTAATGCCCTGTTCAATAAGCCGCTTGAAGACTTCCTTGAGCAGAATTTCGGCAATTTCCTTCACTTCGTCCTTCGTTAATTGACGGAAGACAATGATTTCATCCAGACGGTTCAAGAACTCTGGACGGAAGTATTGCTTCAACTCTTCGTTCACCAGCGATCGCAGACGGTTGTACTGAGATTCGTTGGGATCTTCAGTGGAGAAGTCAAACCCGAGGGTGTTAGCACCTTTCTCAATCACCTTCGACCCAATGTTCGAAGTCATGATGATCAAGGTGTTTTTGAAGTCCACTGTGCGGCCTTTGGAATCGGTTAGACGACCATCTTCCAAGATTTGCAACAGCAGGTTGAAGACATCCGGGTGTGCTTTTTCGATTTCATCGAACAGCACTACGGTGTAAGGACGACGGCGCACCGCTTCGGTTAACTGGCCACCTTCGTTGTAGCCAACATACCCAGGAGGCGAACCCACCAATTTCGAGACCGTATGGCGCTCCATGTATTCCGACATATCCAGCCGGATCATGGCTTCCTCTGAACCGAAGAAGTAAGCAGCCAGCGCCTTGGTGAGCTCGGTTTTACCCACCCCGGTCGGCCCAGAGAAGATAAAGCTAGCAATGGGTCGGTTGGGGTTCTTGAGGCCCACTCGTGCCCGACGAATAGCGCGGGAAACGGCCTTCACTGCTTCGTCTTGACCAATCAGACGAGTATGCAGCGTCTCTTCCATATGAAGGAGCTTTTCGGACTCGGTTTCCGTGAGCTTGTTCACGGGAACGCCTGTCCAAGAGGCCACAATTTGAGCAATGTCCTCTTCGGTTACAACGGGTTGGGGGGCTGTATCCGTAGCGGCTTCATTTTTACGGGTTTGGCTGAGGGCTTTTAGTTGCTCCCGCACTTCCATTTCTCGATCGCGCAGTTGTCCTGCTTTATCGAAATCTTGGGTGCGAACGGCATCATCCTTTTCCTTCAGGACTTGACGTAGTTCTTCATCCAACTCCTTCTCAGCGGGAGTGCGCTGATACTTCAGCAACCGCACCCGAGAACCCGCTTCGTCGATCAAGTCGATCGCTTTATCGGGCAGGAATCGATCGGAAATATAACGGTCGGCCAACTTAGCAGCCGCATCCAGCGCCTCGTCGGAAATTTGCAGCTTGTGGTGCTGCTCGTACCGTTCCCGCAAACCGCGCAGAATTTCGATTGTCTCGTCAACGGTGGGTTCACCCACCATCACAGGTTGGAAACGCCGCTCTAGGGCTGCGTCCCGTTCAATGTGCTTACGGTACTCATCCAAAGTGGTGGCACCAATACATTGCAACTCACCCCGAGCCAAGGCGGGCTTCAGGATATTGGCTGCATCGATCGCGCCTTCCGCAGCCCCCGCCCCAATTAGGGTGTGGACTTCGTCAATCACGAGAATCACATTCCCTGCGGAACGGATCTCGTCCATGATTTTTTTCAGGCGTTCTTCGAATTCACCGCGATATTTTGTCCCAGCTACAAGTAGACCCACGTCTAGCGTGACGACTCGTTTTTCTTCCAAAATATCAGGGACATCTTGGTTGGCAATTCGTTGGGCTAGGCCTTCCGCGATCGCGGTTTTACCTACACCAGGTTCACCGATGAGCACTGGATTATTTTTCGTTCGGCGACCCAAAATTTGAATCACCCGTTCGACTTCTTTCTGACGCCCGACAACGGGATCAAGTTTGCCGTCGGCAGCAAGCTGGGTTAGATTTACCCCAAACTCATCCAGGGTTGGGGTCTTTGTCCGACCACTTTGACCGCCCCCTGCGCCAACCTCTGCTGTTTCGCCCAGCATTCGGATCACTTGGGTTCGCACCTTAGAGAGATCGACGCCAAGGTTTTCTAATACTCTGGCGGCGACGCCCTCACCCTCCCGGATCAGCCCGAGGAGCAAGTGTTCCGTTCCGATATAGTTGTGTCCAAGTTGGCGAGCTTCCTCCAGGGAGAGTTCCAGAACTCGTTTAGCCCTTGGTGTGAATGGAATCTCAACTGCGACGAAGCCCGAGCCTCGCCCGATAATCTTTTCAACTTCGATGCGAGCATCCTTAAGGTTCACACCCATGGACTTGAGAACTTTGGCGGCAACGCCTGTTCCTTCGCCGATCAAACCCAAAAGGATTTGCTCGGTACCCACAAAGTTGTGACCCAAGCGGCGAGCCTCCTCTTGGGCAAGCATGATCACCTTAATGGCTTTTTCTGTGAAGCGTTCAAACATGGCGTTTTTCCATTACCTGCTGCGTGCCGGTATGGAGATTCTAACACAGTGAATTTGGCCAGTTGTTACTTTGTGGCACCTAAAGCCGGTCGCAATTACCGAACCCGAGGGCGTGAGGGGATCAACCCTTGGAATTCTGCGCCCGATCGATTTCACCACCGAGGGGAAATTGTGCTAGGGAATCCCACCTTTCGTCAAGGGGATTTACCATAAAAAAAATTCTAATGAAATGTATTAAAAATTACATTTACCAGGGACTTGTTTTCCGTGGTTGGCGTGACCCACGATCTCTCAACTGTTGCCAAAATCCCTGCGAATTCCGGTTCTTGCAATTTATTTTTCCAAAGAATTAGCGCGTCTTCCTGGTTGTCGGAATAGTATTTTTTGCGCAGACCGACTTCTTGGAAGCCAAATTTTTTGTAGAGACCGATCGCGGCTGTGTTGGAAACTCGCACCTCTAGGGTCGATCGGGTTAGCCCACGGGCCACTGCTGATTTCAATAAGGCCCAGAGTAGCCGCTGCCCCAACCCTTGACCGCGATAGTTGGGATGAACGGCCAGAATCGTGATGTGGGCTTCATCGACGATCGACCACAGGCAACCATAGCCCACCAAGGGATCAGTGCCCAAACCTCGGGGATCGCCCACGGGACGGAGTATCCAGAGATCACTATTGGGACTATCTATTTCCCGTTGATACTGATCGCTCGTCCAGAGCTTGCCAAAGCAGCGGCGATCGAGATCGATAATCTCAGGCAGCAGTTCGGGGGTTGCCACCTGAAGTTCTAGGGTGAGTCCAAGGGAGAGATCCCGATCTAACGGTTGCTCGGCCATGGGTTCCAATCTTTCCTGCTAATAGCGTGTGCAAACGACGATACACTAGAATCCTGTGCAAAAAATTCGGACAAAGCGATGGTTGCGACTCCCCTTTCTACTCAAAACACGGCACATCGTTATTTGGTGAATGCCACCTCTCCTAATCAATCCCTTTTGCCCTTGACGGCCAAGGTGAATGGCCAAGGTCATCTCGAAGTGGGCGGTTGTGATGTGGTGGAGTTAGCCCAGCGCTTTGGGACGTCTCTTTATATTGTGGATGAGCAAACGATTCGCACGGCTTGCCAACAGTATCGTGATGGCTTTCAGCAGTATTATCCCGGTGAGTCCCTAGTCCTGTTTGCCTCCAAAGCTTGGAACTGTCTAGCTATCTGCGCGATCGTCGCTGACGAAGGCTTGGGGATCGACGTGGTTTCCGGTGGAGAGTTATATACAGCTCTGCAAGCAGGCATGGATCCCCGCAAGATTTACATGCATGGCAACAATAAGTCGATCGAAGAATTGCAACGGGCGATTTCCAGCCACGTCACAGTGATTGTGGACAACTGGGAAGAACTGCAAGCTTTGGCTAAGCTATCCGAAGGTCAGTCTGTGCGCATCATGCTGCGTCTGACGCCGGGGATCGAATGCCACACCCACGACTACATCAAAACTGGGCACCTGGATAGCAAGTTTGGCTTTGATCCCAACCAGGTAGAACAGGTCTTTGAATTTGTCAGTCAGCAGTCTGGTCTAAACTTTGTCGGCCTCCATGCCCATATTGGATCCCAGATTTTTGAGCTGAAGCCCCACGAGGATTTAGGGGCCGTCATGGTGGGTTGGCTATCTAAGGCCACGAAGTACGGCTTGAGTATTTCTGAACTGAATATTGGCGGCGGGCTGGGAATTCGCTACACGGAGCAGGATGATCCACCCAGCATTGATGAATGGGTGAAAACGGTGTGTGAATCTGTGGTTGCCGCTTGCCAGTCGGAAAATATTCCCCTGCCCAAGTTGTTGTCGGAACCAGGTCGATCGCTGGTGGGTACCTCTTGCATTACGGCTTACACTGTTGGCGGCCAAAAGGCGATTCCCGATATTCGCACTTACCTCAGCGTCGATGGGGGGATGTCCGATAACCCCCGACCCATCACCTACCAATCCGTCTACCGCGCCCTGATTGCTAACCGCATGGCATCGGAGTTGACGGAAACGGTCACGATCGCCGGTAAACACTGCGAGTCTGGGGATGTTTTGATCAAGGATGCTCTCCTCCCTAAGACAGAACAAGGAGATATCCTGATCATCATGGATACGGGTGCATACAATTACAGCATGTCCTCCAATTACAACCGCATTGCTCGTCCAGCAGCCGTGTTGGTTAACGATGGAGAGGCGAACGTTATCCTGGAACGGGAAACTCTTGAGGATTTGCTGCGTCAGGATCGACTACCGGAACGATTACGAGGTTAGTCGGTAAACTTTCCTGCGTCGCCCTCGATGCACCATCACTAATTTGGATCGTTCACGAGATCGCTAATTAGCAATGGCTGATGGGAGAGTTGGCTATATCTGGCTAGATAATCTGGCTGTATAGTCTGACTCATTCTGACTCATTTTGTTGAGTCGTCGAAATATTGTCGAATCGTCGAAATATTGTCGAGATCTTGTCAAGCACAGGGTACAGGAAAGGTTGAGAATGGTGAAGAGATTTGTAGTCACCCTAGGGCAACCAGTTTTGGACATCAAGTTTAGATTGACGTTCATTGCTGCTGCTCTGGTGGATGACTTCCCCTTATCCCCGTTCCACACTTGTAGTTCGCGACTCCAGACGCAATGGCAGATACGGTAGAGCAGTGGCTGGCAAACCATGGCTTGATGGGGTCTTTATTGATTTTTCTCTGGCAAAATTTACGATCGCTGATTGATATTGGGCTGGTTCTCAGCTTGATCTATGTGATGCTTCTCATCATTGGCGAGCGCCGTACCCTTTGGATGGTGCGGGGGTTTATTGCCCTGATGTTGGCAGCTGCATTGAGTCGGCAGTTACAACTTCGACTTCTCAGCTTCGTACTCGATAACTTGGTGATTGGCTCAGCGGTCGCCATGGCTTTTATTTTGCAAGCAGAGTTTCGTCGGTTTCTAGAGTTGTTAGGCCGAGGAGAACTGACCCAACTGTTTCAGCCCATTCGTCGTGTCCCTGTTAGTTCAGACAGTATTATTGACGAAATTGTAGATGCCATTAAAGACCTGTCCCAAAATCGCACGGGAGCACTCTTGATTTTGGAAACCGATGGCACGATCGATGAGCGCGATTTTTCGGTTCCAGGAGTGAAGTTAGATGCTGCTGTTTCCCGAGAACTCATTCAAACCATTTTTCAGACTTCGACGTTGCTCCATGACGGCGCGATGTTAATTCGTGAATCTCGGATTATTGCAGCAGGAATTATTTTACCGTTGTCAGAACGATCGGCCTCGCGCCAGTTAGGGACGCGCCACCGGGCAGCAATGGGCATTACCGAACGAGTGGAAAACTGTATGTGCATTGTGGTGTCGGAGGAAACTGGCTCTATTTCGGTGGCGGAGCGAGGTTTGTTGAATCGGCCCTTAACCAGCACTAAACTTCGAGAAATTCTGGAAGCGAAATTTAGTCAAGTGAACGAGCGCGAAGTTCCCAGGGATTTGAAGAGTTTTTTTACTCAACTTGTTAGTCAAGTGAAAGCCGCAATTCGGCGGCGATTCAATCCGCAAAAACGATTGCCCCCTGTAGAGGGTCGTGGTCGATCGCGAGATTAGTCCTGCATTGCCGCCGGATCGATTGTAAAATGCTCTATCCTGAATGCACACTGAATGCACAACCTCAGTAGGGTGACCTATGGCATTATCGTTACGCTCGTGGGTGCTAGGCGGGTTGGGTCTAGCGGCTTCTATTTGGATCTTAGACGGCATCACCGATTGGTTGGGGGAATGGGTTCCCGCGATCGTCTTAGGCAGTGGTGCTGCTTGGGCGTACCTGAGTTTTGCCAAACCCCAGCGTCCAGTGGTATATCGGCGGCCTGTGACGGTGGAGCGGGTCAAGACGGCGCTGGTGGAAGCAGAGGCTGTGGTCAACCAATTAGCCGCAGAGGTAAAAGATCTGGAGATCGAGGGCAGTGCCCAGCAGGTATCCGAGTTTCGCACGCAGCTCCATGAAATTTTGGTGGAACTGAAACGGGAAGAGATTCGCTTGGTGGCCATGGGGGGGAAGCGAGTCGGTAAAACAACGTTGACGCAATTGTTGCAAATCCAATGGGCTAGGGACATTTCCCAAAAAATTCACCTACAGGATAGCCCAGAGTTGTTCGCCGCAGCGGATACCGGATTGTCGATGGAAGCGGCGGCTTGGCAGTTGGCGAAGGGTGGGGATTTGGTGCTGTTTGTGACGGAGGGCGACCTCACCGATAGTCAACTCCAAGCGATTAGAAAGCTGACTGAGGCCCATCGTCGGACGATCGTGGTTTTTAATAAACAAGACCAGTATTTACCCAAGGAACAAGCGGAAATTTTGACCAAAATTCGCGATCGGCTGCGGGGCATGATTGCGCCGGAGGATGTGGTGAGTGTGGCGGGTCAGCCCCGACCAATGAAGGTGCGCCAACATCAAGAGGATGGCTCCGTTCAAGAGTGGTTGGAGGAGCCGGAACCGCAAATTACGGATCTAACAACGCGGTTGGAAGCGATTTTGGCGACGGAAGGTCAGAAGTTGATTCTAGCCAGTTCCCTAGGCAATGTGGAAGCGCTCAAGGTAGACGCCAAGGTCAAGCTCAACCAAGTGCGCCGCGATCGGGCCATGCCGATTATTGAGCGAGCGCAGTGGGTGATTGCGGGAACAGCCTTTGCTAACCCCTTTCCGGCGTTGGATTTGCTGGCAACGGCGGCGATCAGTGGCCAGATGGTGGTGGAACTGAGCCATCTTTACCAGAAAAAATTCTCCTTAGAGCAGGGTAAAACGATCGCGAGAACCCTGGCGGAATTAATGGTGAAGCTGGGCATTGTGGAAGTTTCGACCCAGGCGATCGGGATGGTGCTGAAAACCAATGCGATTACCTATGTGGCGGGTGGCGCGTTGCAGGGCGTCAGTGCGGCCTATTTAACGCGCATTGCGGGACTAGCCTTGGTGAATTATTTTGAGGGGGAGGGGGATACGACGACTCTGCGCAAGGATCGCCTGCAAGATATCCTGAAGCAAGTGTTTCAACAAAACCAACGATCGGCCTTTGTCCAAGGTTTTGTGAAGCAGGCGATCGAGCAATTAATGGCAACTCCCCAGCCCACGCAACTTGCTGTAGAATCCGTTGAAGTCAACACGGTAGCCCCAGATCATCACTTTCCCACCGAAGCAGCCGAGGGATCTGAGGGAACGATCTCGTTGCCCAGTGCAGAATTGCAGCCGCTCCAAGTGAGACATCGCTTGAATCTACCGAACCAGGCGACAACCACCACTGCCGATCGCTCAGAGAGTGTGTCGGAAACCGAACTGAGTGAGGCGGAGCAATTGGCGATCGAAGAAGAAAGTTTAGAAATGCTCCATCGTTAAGTAGGCGGTAGAATACAGGTGTTCTATCCTTCTTCTGCTATGGGCGCTCCGGTCACCTTTACATTAAATCAGGCGGATGCGGTGACTTGGCTGCGATCGTTGCCGGATAGTTCTGTGGATCTGGTCATTACCGATCCGCCCTACGAATCTTTGGAAAAACATCGCAGTGTGGGAACAACGACGCGACTAAAACAGAGCAAAGCATCGAGCAATCAGTGGTTTCAAATTTTTCCCAACGATCGCTTTGCTGAATTGCTGCCAGAAATCTATCGCGTGTTGAAAAACCATCGCCATTTTTATCTCTTTTGTGATGCGGAAACGATGTTTGTGATTAAGCCCATGGCAGAACGGGCGGGCTTTAAGTTCTGGAAGCCGATCGTTTGGGATAAGCAAAAAATCGGTATGGGATACCATTACCGATCGCGCTATGAGTTTATTTTGTTCTTTGAGAAGGGTAAACGGAAGCTGAATGATTTGTCGATCTCGGACATTATTGAACATCCTCGAATTTTTCGCGGGTATCCCACGGAAAAACCGATCGAGGTCTCTGAAGTGTTAGTCCGCCAAAGTACGGTGCCGGGGGAATGGGTGATTGATCCGTTTATGGGGTCTGGAAGTGTGGGATTGGCGGCGTTGCGGCAGGCTTGTCATTTTTGGGGTAATGATATCTGCCAAGAGGCGATCGAGATTGCGCAACAACGGTTAACTGAGTTTTTGTATCCCGATGATTTGTATCCCGATGATTTATCGGCTCAGCAGGCGGGAGAGAAGACAGGAGGTACTGAGAGATTGTGATTAAGAAACCGATGACTGGGCATGAATATGCCAATTTAATTGCGGACTACGTGTACCAAAATTTTAACGATCGAGGGATTACGGTTTATCGAGAAGTGAATATCGGTAAATCGATCATTGGAAAGAACCGTCGATTGGATATGTTGTTAATTGGAGAGGCAACGCAAACCGCATTTGCGATCGAATGTAAGTTTCAAGATAGCCCCGGTACAGCCGATGAAAAAATCCCCTATGCGTTAGCTAATATGAAAGCATTGCCGATGGGGGGATGTATTGTCTATGCGGGCAGTGGGTTTTCGGTGGGGGTGTTGCACATGTTGCAGGCGTCTGAAATTGCCGCCTATTGTTTACCGGATGCGTATAACTTGAGTTCTAGTAAGGATACGCGGGAACTGGATCACCTGTTGGCGATGCATTTCCATTGGTGGGATGTGTTGGTGGCAGGGAAAAAGCCTTGGCGATCGCGTCAGATCGAACTGGAATCGATCGAAATCAATCAAACGGAATTACTGTAGGGGGATTTGCAAAGAAATAATATCCCCTCTTCATTTCCCTACCCTCCTACCCTTTTACTCTCCTACCCCTACCCAATTGGGATTTTATTTATGCGCTGTTCCCTAGGTGCAATTGGCGAAGTTTGTTGAGTTTGCGATCGCATTACGGAATTGGACGACTCAAATGACCATGCTGCAAATGTCCCAAAGCCATATTCAAGCGATGACTGCTGTAGTGGAACAGGTGTATCCTCAGGAAGGCTGTGGGCTACTGTTGGGAACGCGGTTGCAGGTGGTCACGATTGTGGTTGATTTGTATCCTACGGAAAATGCGTGGAATCCAGCGGTGGCGGAGATGATCGGGGCAGGTACTGGCAAAACCGATCGCTATTGGATTGATCCAGCAGTGATGTTTCAAGCGATGAAGGCGGCGCGATCGCAGCATTTAGAGATTGTGGGAGTTTACCATTCCCATCCTGATCATCCTGCGATTCCATCGGAGTGCGATCGGCGGTTGGCTTGGCCAGAATATTCCTACATTATTGCTTCGGTTAGTCAAAGCCAGGTTGTCGATATTCAATGTTGGCGGCTAAATGCACAGCACCAGTTTGAGTCAGAAATGATTCAGGTTACTGATCCTCATGCAAAAAATGGCATTGCTGAATAACACTATGATTTCGTCAGATTGGGGACAGATCCGCAAGGCTTTCACCAACTGTTTCATAGCCCGGTTCAGCAATGCCCAAATAATTAGTGCAACATATTTACCCCCCTCTGCGGTAGTTGAAACAGTCATCCAGGTTTAGTAGGCTGCTCTTGGCGCGGATATAGAGAACTTCCCGATAATTTCACGATCGGGATACAGAATTGTGGTTGAAGTACGCTAAGACGCCCAAATTATGGCGCGAATCTTTCCATTGTGAGATTCTTGAAAAAGACTTGAAACACAACGATCGATATTGAACCCTGGGATCCCGCTGTCAGGGATTATGTCGATAGAAAAAAGTTTAAGACGTGGACAGAGCAAAAAATGTCCCTAACTTGAGTATGGCTATCTTTAAATGATGACAATCATCATTTAGGTGATGCTTAAGTATGACTTTCGGGAACAATTAAGTCGCACTGAGACTTGGTGTTCTCCTGATATGAATAGGCCAGCCTTTTCAATTCTTCCATTGCCCCGCAGCTTACCCTCTTTCGAAACGTGGGGGTTTGGGTTTAGTGGACTCTTACTGTGGCTGGGAACCGCTCCAGCTATGCACGCAGCCCTAGGCCCCAATGCCCTTTGGGTTTGGATCCCTGGCACGATCGTGGGAGTCTTACTGAACTTACAAGTCCAGCAGTTGGGCAGCTATTTCCCCGATATTGCAGGCGGTACACCAAACTATGCAGCCCATCTTCTACGGCGATTCCCTAACCTAGCTCGCTATGGCGCGATCGGGTATTGGTTAGGGTGGATTTCAGTGCCGCCAATGAATGCCATTATCCTAACGGATTTGATTAAAGCCAATCTCGATCCATTAGGAATTGCCTGTCCTGAAATCTGGCTCAGGATTGGATTTACAGCCTTACCTTTTCTTGTTGCCTTTCGTGGTACTCGCACGATCGGCATCCTCCATTCCTTCTTTGTATTTCCCGCGATCGGACTCGTGCTTGCCTTTTGCCTCCAAGGATTAGGCTGGCTAACTGTTGCACCGACTAGTCCAGGCTTGTTGCCCACCGTCGAGACTAGTATTACTTTGACCGATTGGCTGAAATGGTTTTTTATCGCCGTCTATGCCGTCTATGGCTGTGAAACCGCTTCCTCCTTTGTCGCTGACAGTTGCCGTCCCAAGCGAACGCTGCAATGCTTGGCAGTTACGGCTTGCCTCATTCCGATCGTCTATATCGGTGGCTCTTGGGTTCTGATGCAACTGGATACTGCATCCGGTATAGGAGACAGTACCTACCTCCACCTCATCGCTGCGGCTCAACCATTTTGGGGATCTTGGGCGTCTACCCTTGTCACATTTTTGATTGCTTCTGGTTGCCTTCTGAGTTCCGCCACCGCTGTTTCCAACTGCCCTCGTATCCTCTATCAGCTTGCTAAAGATAACTACTTTCCCCCCGTTTTTGCCTTCCTGTCTCGGCAGGATGTTCTGGAACCCAGCCTGATCTTTACGTTCTTGTTTAGTTTGCTGTGTTTGATTTGGGGAGACGTGGCACGGGTGGTGATGGTTACGGGGACAGGCTATCTCACGTCCATGATGGCAATTCATCTGGGTCTATGGCTGGAACGGAAACAGCCCGAAGCCCGCTGGCCTCGCTTATCTTTGCTCTTTTTCACGATCGAAGCGTTGGCCTTGGTGATTGGTGGGCTGGCTTGGGGTTGGCAGGATTGGTTATTGGGATTACTGTTGCCTGGGTTGGTCGGAGTCGCGGCTACGCAGGGAGCAAGGCTGAAAGTGAAATGGTTTCAGCCGGAAGGGTGGATGTACCGCGATCGGCAACGGTTTGCCAGAACCCGGAGAGATTGGTTGTCCTTTCAAGTATTAGTCTTGTTGGGGTTGCTATGTGGTGCGTTGAGTATTGGCTGGGGGGTGCGGGCTAAACTAGCACAGCTACCCGATGAACAATTTACGCCGTTATTTAGCATTTTGTTGGTCACAGTGGCGTTTGTGGGTGTAGCGATCGCCTGTTGGACGACCCTACCCCAGATTTCAGCCATCACCGAAGCCCGAGATCAAGTAGAGCGGATGTTGCAGGATTTGCAACAAACCCAGACACAATTGATCCAAGCTGAAAAAATGTCCAGTCTGGGGCAGCTCGTGGCTGGTATTGCCCATGAGATTAATAACCCCGTCAATTTCATCCATGGCAATCTGAAACATTTACACGAATACACCGATAATTTGCTGGAGCTGATTGACCATTACCAAGCCCACTATCCAAAACCCGTGGATCAAATTACCGACCTAACGGAAGACATGGATCTAGAATTTTTGCGGGAAGATTTACCCAATATGCTGGGGTCTATGCGCATGGGAACCGATCGCATCCGGCAAATCGTTCTCTCGTTGCGTAACTTCTCCCGTTTGGATGAGTCCGACTGTAAGGCCGTCAATATTCATGAGGGTATTGATAGTACATTGCTGATCTTGCAACATCGCCTCAAAGCGCGTTCCGATCGACCTGAAATCAAAATTAAAAAGGATTATGGTGATTTGCCTTTGGTGGAATGCTATCCGGGGCCGCTCAACCAAGTGTTCATGAATATTTTGGCTAATGCGATCGATGCCTTAGAGGAGCAATGCCAGAATAGTACAATCCAGAATCTCGAACGGAATCCCAGTTGCATCACCATTCGTACTGCGATCGTGGGTAATAATTGGCTAGAGATTGCGATCGTGGATAATGGTTTAGGCATTCCTGAATCGGTTCAGAAAAGGATTTTCGAGCCCTTTTTCACCACTAAACCCGTTGGTAAAGGGACTGGGATGGGAATGTCCATCAGCTATCAAATTATTACGGAAAAGCATGGAGGCAAACTGGACTGTTACTCCAAGGAAAATGAAGGAACGGAGTTCGTCATACAGATTCCCTTACGGCAATTTGCTCACTGCGATCGATCAGATAGCCCTATGATAAAGGCCACCGCTTCGGGAAAAGTGGGATAACTCTCGGGCTGTATTCTGACTATGGGCTAATTGCCAGTTGTCTATCATACAGGTTGTCTAGCAGGACGATTATGATTGCAGGTCTGTTTGTAGATACTGTGTAATTAATCCGGCAACTTTATAGTAAGGTGACTTGCAGGGATCTCGCTGATCTACGGTCAGGATTGCTTTGCGTTGGAGTGACTGGAGTAATTCATAGAGCGGAACTGGGAGTGCAATGGCGTCTAGGGCATCTTGCAGATCGTGGAGACTAAACGGCGACGATCGGTTGCTCAAAACACTCAACAATTGTCGTTCTGGGGAGGACAACCGCTGGAGATGTTGATCAATCAATAAAGGAATATCGTCAAATAAGGGGGAACTGTAGGTCAAAAAACTAGTCACATTCCCGCCAAAGGAACCCCGAATGTAGGCTGCAATTCTTTCTAAGACAATAGGATGGCCGTCGGAATACCGCAACAACGATCGCGCTTGAATTTCCGACAAACAGGTGACTCCTTTATCAGCTAAAAACTGTTGTAAGGCTTTTTCGCGCCAGCCGGATAGAGCTAGGGTGTGAACGTTGCCATGGATGCCTTCCTTCCGTTCGACTTCCCGAGGTTTTTCGCAACTGGTGAGCAGAATACGGCTTTGGTGCACGGTGGTTGTGAGTTTTTGCAAAAAGTGGCCATAGTCCTCATAGCCCAATCGATAGGAGCCTTGATGGGTTCCCGGTTCTAACACCGCTTCCCAGCCATCTAACACGAGGAGACAGGCCGATCGCTGGAAGTATTGCAATAAATCCGCAATCTCCCAGTCCTGTGCCTCGGGTTCAACACATTGAACTAAATCTTGCAGCAATTCCTGTAAGCGGGGCGGGGGATTTCCAGAGAGATTGCCGGATAGCGATCGCCAAATAACCACCTGAAAAGAATCTCGGATATCTTCCAGCGCTAGTTTTGCAGCCAAAAATGTTTTCCCCATGCCCCGCAGTCCATAGATCGTAATTAGGCAGCAGGGAGCCAGTAGTTTTTGCACTAGTTGCTCTCGCTCTGCCCCTCGGCCATAAAAGCGGGAAATATCGGGGACTGTTCCATCTAACTTTAGGGCAGTGGTTGCAGCGGCAGGATTCGCAATAGGAGAACAAGTGGATTCCTTAGGGTTACTGGGACTAGGGGGATCGGGATCTGAGGTCGGGAGATCTACTACCTCAGAAGTTGTCATGACTGGATCGATCGATCTCGGCTGACGCTGGTACCACCGCTGGAGCGGCCCGCGAAAATTGGTTTTACTGACTCGTTCCTCCACCACATAGGTCAAGTCCTGCCAAAACAGGTTGCCGATATCTTGACGGAGATATTTTTCGCTATAGTCCTGTTGTTCTGCAATTTGTTGATAGGTGAGGCCATTGTAGGAACCCCGCAAAATAACTTCTTCTAGGTCTTTGAGCGATCGTCCTAGGGTCTGTTGCAAGGCTGCATTCGCGATCGCGATCGTTTGATCTAGGCTCAGTTCATGATGAGAACCCCGCCGATCTTGCTCTTGATGAGGCTCTCGACGATCTTGCCCTCGACGATCTCCACCCCGACGATCTTCGCCCCGATGATCTTCGCCCCGATGATCTTCGCCCATAGTGCGCTACAGGATTTATCTGCACCCGTTGGAATATTCTTCAATGTAACCTGACTTTTCCTGACTTTTCCTGACAGCCTAATTTGTTCATACAATTTAATAGGATGAATCGTTAATAGAATGAATCGTTGATAGAAAACATTGATAGCCATAGTCCATGGGGTTAGGACATTGCTATCCAATTGATGCGATGATGCGACAGATTCGATCCCCCTACTGAAGTCATGTGCGTGGGTTGGAGGAGATCCATCTCGCTGGATTGGGTGAGAAATTGCATTGTCAATTCCAGACTGGCTTCTCCGGCGATCGCCCCAACGTCCTAAGATGGGAAAATGCTAGATCTTGTCCTCATGACCACCCTGGGTTTTCTAGGCAGTTTCGGCCATTGCCTAGGGATGTGTGGTCCATTAACTGCGGCCTTTTCCCTGACCGATCGCACCCCCAATTCGCGATCGCGCTTGCTGTTCAATCTATGGCTGAACGGAGGGCGCATCCTAAGTTACGGCATTGTGGGGGCAGCGATCGGTGGTGTCAGTTCGATCGTCGTCGCCGGAGGTCAGTTAGCTGGCATTGGTAGTGATGTTCGGCGCGGCATGGCAATTTTGACGGGATTGCTGCTCATTTGGTTTGGTTTAGTGCAAATCCAGCCGCGCTGGTTGCCCCAAATGCCGCTACGGCACCCCTTGGCCCAAGGGCGTCTGCACCACTGGATCAATCACTGGATGCAGAAATTAACGATGGCATCCCCGATCGTTTTGGGATTGCTGTGGGGATTGATGCCCTGTGGTTTTCTCTATGCTGCACAAATCAAAGCAGCGGAAACTTCAAATCCCTGGATGGGCGCAGTTACCATGATTGCCTTTGGCCTAGGGACGTTGCCGATGATGTTGGGGGTGAGTTTATCCGCTGCGTTTCTTAGCCGCGATCGGCGCAGCCAATTATTTCAATTGGGGGGATGGGTAACGCTGACGATCGGTCTGCTGACGGTTATGCGCAGTAGTGAAATGGTGGACTACACCGGACATATTGCATTGGGCTTATTGATGCTCACTTTAATCGCACGACCAATTGCCAAACTATGGCCAGGGCTATTGCAATATCGTCGTACTTTGGGCGTAGGTGCATTTATTTTTTCAGTCTTTCACGTTGCTCATACCGTCAGTCATACCTTTAATTGGAATTTATACGGCATTCGATTTTTACCGCTTTGGCAACAATTTGGTATGCTCATGGGTGTTCTAGCAGGGCTCTGTCTGTTGCCGTTAGCGCTGACCAGTTCCGATCGTTGGGTTAAACGCTTAGGCGATCGTTGGCGAACCTTGCATCTTCTGGCTATCCCGGCATTAATCTTGATAGTGATCCACGCAGTTTTGGTTGGATCCAGTTATTTAGGAATCGTGAATCCCCCATCCCTGCACTACGGGCGGACGATCGGACTCATTGTCGTAACAATTCTCATTCTCGCGGTACGATCGCAGGCAGTATGGTCATGGTTGGGCTGGGGCAAGTGGCATGTTAAATCCAAATAATCAAAAATTTCGAGAGTTTACGAGTAATTCAGAAACGAATAATAATCCAGCCTTTCCTAAAAGAATAATCCTGGCCCACAATGTGCAAACCGAGGGCAAAGTCGGTGTCCTGTTTCACATTGAACCTGGCCACAATCCCAAAGCGGGCGAACCGGCCCAAGCTTGGTTTGCCCTCACCCGTGAAGGCGGCGATCCCATTTCCCTAGACCAATGTGCTTGTAAACTCACGGTTTACGATGGCCCCACGGCGATCGCCACGCCCACGCTCAAGGCGCTTTCCCCGGAGCGGTATAGCAGTGTACCGGGAGCCGATGTCATTTTTCCCAAGGCGGGGTTATATCGCTTGGAACTGAAGGGCCAACCCAAAACGGGTGAGGACTTTAATACCTTTCAAGTTAGCTATGAAGTCACGGTGCAACCGCCTAGTAAAGTCTCTGCTGAAACGGCAGCGCAGCAATCGAGGGATTCGGCCTCTTCAACAGCTTTGTTGCAACCCTCTCCCTCCCCCGTTCCGCGTTCTGGCTTGGATGACGCTTTAAATTTGGGCTTACGGTTTATTTTTCCGATCGCCCTAGCCGTAGGATTCTGGATACTGATTAAGAGACCCCGTTGATTGCGGGTTTCTGGAGAGGGACAGCCTACAATCTTAAGAGCTTACAATTTTGGGATTTTCGCTCATTCAGATTCATGATCGATCACGACATTCTCATCATTGGTGGTGGCCTTGCTGGAACCCGCGCCGCCGTGGAAATTGCCCGCATGAACCCCAGCCTTAGCATTGGCTTAATTGCCAAGACTCACCCGATTCGCTCCCATTCCGTGGCGGCCCAGGGGGGCATTGCGGCCACGTTGCAAAATGCCGACCCCACGGATTCCTGGGAGGCCCACGCCTTTGATACGGTCAAGGGTTCCGATTATTTGGCGGATCAGGATGCCGTGGCGATTTTGACCCAGGAAGCGCCCAACGTGGTGATCGATCTGGAGCACATGGGCGTCCTGTTTTCGCGGGCTGAGGATGGTCGCATTGCCCAACGGGCCTTTGGGGGCCATTCCCACAACCGCACCTGCTTTGCAGCGGACAAAACCGGGCACGCCATTCTGCATGAACTGGTCAATAACCTGCGGCGGCACAACGTCAAGCTCTATGACGAGTGGTATGTGATGCGGCTGATCTTTGAAGACAACGAAGCCAAGGGCGTGGTGGCATTTCGGATTGTCGATAGTCAGTTGGAAGTGTTCCGGGCTAAGGCAGTGATGTTTGCCACGGGGGGGTATGGCCGGGTTTACAACACCACGTCTAACGATTTTGCTTCGACGGGGGACGGGCTGGCGATGACGGCGCGGGTGGGCTTGCCCTTGGAGGATATGGAGTTTGTGCAGTTTCACCCGACGGGGCTGTATCCGGTGGGGGTGCTGATTTCTGAGGCGGTGCGGGGGGAAGGGGCTTATCTGATCAATGCCGAGGGCGATCGCTTTATGGCGTCCTATGCCCCCAGCCGTATGGAACTGGCTCCCCGCGATATTACCTCCCGCGCCATCACCTACGAGGTGCGGGCAGGCCGGGGGATCAATTATCAGGATGGCAGTGCGGGGGGGCCAGTGGTCTACCTGGATCTACGCCATATGGGACGGGAAAAAATCATGAGTCGCATTCCCTTCTGCTGGGAAGAGGCCCATTTGCACTTGGGCATCGATGCGGCGGAGCAGCCGATCCCCGTGCGGCCCACGGTGCATTACTCCATGGGGGGCATTCCGGTGAATACCGATGGACGGGTGCGATCGTCGGCGACGGGGCTGACGGAGGGCTTTTTCTCGGCGGGGGAAACGGCCTGTGTGTCGGTGCATGGGGCCAATCGGCTGGGCAGTAACTCGTTGCTGGAGTGCGTCGTCTACGGTCGGCGGACGGGGGCCGCGATCGCCCGCTATGTGGAGGGCCGCCAACTGCCGTCGATTGAGGGATCGCGTTATCTCCAAGAAGCGAAACAAACCCTCCAATCCCTGCTGGATCAATCGGGCCAATACCGCATTAATGAGATTCGCCAAGCTTACCAAGACTGCATGACGGAGCATTGTGGGGTCTTCCGGACGGAAGCGGTGATGCAGGAAGGGATCAGCCAACTGAAGGCGCTTCAGGAAAAGGCGCAGCGGATCTATCTAGATGACAAGGGCACCTGCTGGAATACGGAGCTGATCGAGGCGCTGGAGCTGCGATCGCTGATGATGGTGGGGGAAATGATTCTGACTTCGGCGCTAAATCGGCGGGAAAGTCGTGGATCCCACAGTCGGGAGGACTATCCTAACCGAGACGATGGCACCTTTTTGCAGCATACGCTGGCGTCCTATGGGGCTGAGGGCGTGACGCTGGACTATATGCCCGTGGTGGTGAATCAGTTTGAGCCGCAGGAGCGCAAATATTAAGGCTGGGACTGAGTTCTGGGACTGAGTTAAAGGCGTAGGGTCGGTGCCGGGACTGGTACCGATCGGCCCCTTTTGGACTCTGAAGGTTGCCACAGAAAATCAAACCTGAAGAAAACCTTAAGTAAGTCAAGGTTTAGTCAGATTTCTGCGATTCTAAATACAGATCAAATGGAGCCAACCAATTTTTAAAGGCTCTAGACTATAAATCCTACGAATAAATGCTTTTAGGGCGTCACTTCTTTCCTAGCCGAGGGGAGTGACGTTCTTTTTGAGCAGCTATTTGAGCAATTAATTGACTAATGCAAGATGTCAGAAATGGTTTAATTCCTCCGATCGGGGTAATTCACCTCAGTACTGGATCTGCTCTGAAAATCATCTAGTGAAAAATATCTGTTTCTAGATAGATGAAAAAGATTGTTCCTGGGCGTGCTATGCCAACTATTATAATTCACACTTATATGTCGATAAGTTAATTTTATTTGTCGAGTTATGTACTGATGTGTATGAAAGTTATGTATGAGGCGGTGATGTAGGCGGTGATGTAGAAGAATTCTGTCCCAAGATTGTGAAGAACTGTGGGGGGATCGGGCAGAATCCTGGGAGAATCCGAGAAAATACTGATTAATTCGTCTCTTCGGAGATATTGATAGGATCTCCAACGAGATCAGAGTTTTACCTGATATGGAACCCGTTGCTGTTTTCTTCTCCTACTCCCACAAAGATGAGAAATTGCGCGATCGGCTGGAGCCGCATTTAGCGATGTTGAAGCGCGATCGGGTGATTCAGACGTGGCACGATCGCAAAATTAGCGCGGGGACGGAGTGGGCGCAGGCGATCGATGACAATCTGAATACAGCGGGGATTATTCTGCTGCTGATTAGTGCAGATTTTTTGGCGTCGGATTAGTGCTACAGCATTGAGATGCAGCGGGCCATAGCGCGCCATGAGGCGGGAGAGGCGCGGGTAATTCCGATTATTCTGAAGCCGGTGGATTGGGCGGGTGCACCCTTTGGTAAGTTGCAGGCGTTTCCGACCAATGCCAAGCCGGTGACGACCTGGAGCAATCGCGATCAGGCTTGGACGAATATTGCCCAGGGGATTCGGCATGCGGCGGTGGAGATGGCGGAAATTTTGCGCGATCGTCGGTTACCGCCAGAGAAACCTGCTGCGACAACCGTAGCGCCATCACAGGTCGATCGGGAGCAGTGGGAAACGCCGGAGGGGCAAGTACCGATCGAGTCGCGGTTTTATATTCCCTCGGCCTATGAGGAGCGCTGTGCGGTGGAAATGCAGAAGCCGGGGTCGTTGATTCGGATTAAGTCGCCGCACCATATGGGCAAGTCGTCGTTGATGGCGCGGGTGTTGGCGGCGGGGCAGGCGTTGGGCTATCGCACGGTGAGTTTGAACCTGGAGCAGGCGAACCAACGGCAGTTTGAAGATGTGGAAAAGTTTATGCAGTGGTTTTGTGCGTCGGTGGGCAAGCCGCTGGGCGTGCGGGTGAGGCTGGAGGACTATTGGGATGATATTTTTGGGGCGAATGACAATTGCACGGATTATTTTGAAAATTATTTGCTGAAGGGGGCGGAGTCGCCGCTGGTGGTGGCGATCGATAATTTCGATCGGATTTTTAGGTATCAGGATATTGAGACGGATTTTTGTGGGCTGTTGCGGGGGGGGTATGAGCGATCGCGCAGTCAGCCGTTGTGGGGCTTGTTGCGGTTGATGATTGTCTATTCCCAGGAGCCCTATTTGCAGAAGGATATTAATCAGTCGCCGTTTAATGTGGGGTTGCCGATCGAACTGGGGGAGTTTACGGCGGCGCAGGTGCAGCAGTTGGTGCAGTTGCATGGGTTGGCTTGGACGGGGGCTGAGGTGGCGCAGGTGATGGAGCTGATTGGGGGGCATCCCTACCTGGTGCGATCGCTGTTGTATCACGTGGCGGTGGGGGATGTGACGTTGGCGGCGTGGGAGCGATCGGCGGCGACGGAGGCGGGAATTTATGGTGGGTATTTGTCTGGGCATTTGAAGGCGCTGGAGGATCATCCGGTGTTGGCGGAGGCGATGCGATCGGTGGTGCTGGCGGAGGAGCCGGTGCGGTTGCGATCGGAGGATGCGTTTAAGCTGGATAGTATGGGGTTGGTGGTGCGAGTGGATAATGATGTGAAGCCGCGCTGTCAGTTGTATCGTTTATATTTCCGCGATCGTTTGGGAGGTTAGTCGATGATGCCCTCACCGGATTTGCCCTCTGATGTGACCTCCGGATTACCTACGCCTGAAAATTATGCGCCGTTTAATTATCATGTGGGCGGCAGTTTGCCGTTGGATGATTTGGGCTATGTGGAGCGGCAGGCCGATCGGGAGTTGTATGAGCGGCTGAAGGCGGGGGACTATTGTTTTGTGTTTAACTCGCGGCAGATGGGTAAGTCGAGCTTGCGGGTGCGGGTGATGCAACGGTTGCAGCAACAGGGAATTGCTTGTGCGGTGATTGATCCGCAAACAAGGGGAACAACGCTACGGGAAGACCAGTGGTATGCGGGGACGATTAAGCGGCTGATTGGGGATTTGCATTTAGAGGAACGGATTGAGTTTGGGAGTTGGTGGCGGGAGCGGGAGGCGCAGTCGCTGTCGGCGGTGGAGCGGTTTTATGAGTTTATTGATCAGGTGTTGTTGCCTGCGTTTCCCCAATCGATCGTGTTGTTTGTGGAGGAGGTGGATAATTTACTGAGTTTGAAGTTTGATACGGATGGTTTTTTGTGTTGATTCGATCGCTGTATGAGCGGCGGGCGGAGAGGCCGGAGTATCAGCGGTTGACGTTTGCGTTTTTGGGGGTGGCGACGCCCTACGATTTGATTCGGGGGAAGCAGCATTCGTCGTTTAATGTGGGCCATGCGGTGGAGATGGGTGGCTTTACGGAGGCGGAGGCGCAGCCGTTGTTGCGGGGGTTGGTGGGGCGGGTGCCGGAGCCGCAGGCGGTGTTGCGATCGGTGTTGGATTGGACGGGGGGCCAGCCGTTTTTGACGCAGAAGGTGTTGAGTTTGGTGGTGGCGGAGATCCCCCCGGAGATCCCCCCTTGTATCTTAAGAGTAGTGGTAGACCGATCCCCCCTGGATTGAGAAAATCGCGGGCTAGCCAGGGTCGCCACTACTTTGCACTAGGGCCAA
>NZ_JBLZFX010000026.1:0-66166 GCF_050753345.1 Alkalinema pantanalense CENA528
GGTGGGAGGGTAGGGGGGGCGCAAGAAAAGGGGGAAGGATCCGATTTGGTAGCGATCGTAGCTGTAATTTTGGGGCGATCGGGAACAATGGAGAGGTCGATCCAGTCTGGGCGGCAGTGGGTGTATTGAGCAATTTAGCCTGGACGTTAGGATCTCTGGATCAAACTGGGCGTGCATCGATACTCCGTAAATCTACTGAGGCCCCCAGAACCGCTTCTAGCAAAGAGTGCAGTAGATCGATCGGGTGTTCTCCATGGATTAAATGCTTCTTGTTCCAACATTTTCCCGTATTTTCCCGGATTGTGTTGCGTAGGTTGGAAAGGAGAAGTAACTGAAACTAATAAGAATTATGACAAATTACGATTTTGATTTGAGTAGAATTCTCGATTCTGACTCTCGTTCGATCGTTTTTTTGTAAAGGTAGATGGAAAAATTCACAAAGTTCTGATGAACTCTCAGGATTTCCTAGAAACCGTCTGCAAAAGCTAATCAGTGAGATTGTCTCATCCCGGCAGCAACGCAGATGATGTGAATTTCTCAATCTATGGAGATAAATACGTTGTCTTAAATTTGGTTTTACGCCCTTTCATATTTGGTGGTGGCTCACAGCTATGTATACTCAATCTCCTGTCTTTTCAACGTCTGTTATTTCTGTCAATCCGGCTTCAACGATGACAGGGTATGCGCTGGTATGGCGGCAGAAGAAGTTGATTGTGCGCCGTGCGCCGTTTCGCAGTGCGATCGTGGTTCCGGAGACGGTACCGATGGAGTGGCTAGTGGAACGGGTGAGAAAGTCTCCGGTGAAGCTGGTGTTGGTGGATGTCAAGCTGGGGGTGGCGGCGTTACAGTTTTGGGCTGAGGTGGCTCACCGCGCCGGGAAACCGATTTACGTCAATTTGAAGCCAGGTAGAAATTGCCATTTGCTGGCTCAGAAGAAGTCTTACACAGCGATCGGCAAGGTTGTGCGATTTTTCTTAAATGTTTGCTTGCCTATTGGTATGGTTATTTATCGCAAACTAGCCGCTGGAAAAGATTACACCAACTTGCATAATTCCACCAGCTCTATGCAGTTCTATGTCAATGAGAAAGGTCAAATTCTCAAAGGAACAGGACTTTGTTTGTTAATGCAAAAGAAAGGTTTGCGGGAACAGTTATTACAATGGCTGAATGATGCCCGTGGACGCATTAGTCTTTCCACTGCTTACTTGCTCAGCCGCAAAGAATCGCCCTTGTCCAGTGAAGTCTAATCCTATTTTCTTATGCATTGTTAATTAACTTCTCTGTCGCAAAGCGTTCCGCATCGCAAACGTTTAAACCTAATAGAACCCGTTACCTGTTATCTATTGCTCTCTGTGCTTCCCCTTTTACATCCTGTTTAGATGTCTCTATTCAATAGAACTCCATTCTTCGATCGAGACAACAGACTGGGACTCAACTCTGGAGTGTTAGATTTCTTTGCTACCACAAAGTTCTTCTACGACCTAGAGTTAGTAAAAGGGCACATCCTGCACTAGTATGTATGCTCTTGCACTTGTCAGTCACATGTTTTGTGGTGCCAAACATAAATTTTTGGTGTTCTAAACAATATTCAAAGGCACTATTTTCGCTTGTTAGATGTGCAAAATACAGCAATCCTTGAAGATTTCCCTACCCGATTTAGATTAGCTTTACTCAGTTGTCTTTGCAAGAAGTAAATTTGTTATGCAAATCGTCAAGAAGCAACGAACTTTTCGTAACGTGCCCCATAATCTCCAGATGATGCTCTATCGTCTGTTTAAAGCAACCCCCTTTTGGCACAATAATCGTCTCATTCTCAGAGAGATTAAACACTTTCCCCATATTATTGTTTTGATTGCGCTCTGTCCGTTGCTAGCGGCAGTCTTTGAAGGGTTTGGGGTTGGGTTTCTGCTAGGTTTTTTGCAGAATCTTCTCAATCAGGGTGCCCAACCGTTTAAAACTGGAATTCAGTGGTTTGATATCAACATTCTAGGGATTCAGACTTCTGAGATTGAGCGACTTTGCCGAGTCTGTGGACTAATCATTATCTCAACTTGGCTGCGCGGCTTCTTCAATTTTGCGGGATTGGTCACTGCCGATCGTACGAAAATGCTGTTGGCCGCACGGCTACGACAAAAGCTATTTGAACAGCTACAAGCATTACCCTTAGCCTTTTTTAGTAAAACAAAAGTCGGGCATATCATTAATACATTCACTGCGGAAGTTAATAACCTTTATCCCTCTATTCAAATTATTAGTTCTTTAATTAGCCGTGGATTAATTACAATTATCTACGTTGCAATCCTATTAACAATTTCTTGGCAACTTTCTCTGATTGCATTGACTTCGTTTACTTTATTGACCGTTGGGATTGCAAGGTTAAATGCTCAGGTACGAGAGAATAGTTTTGTCGTTTCTGAAAAGTCAGCACAATTTTTGGCGATTTCAACAGAGTTAGTCGGAGCGATTCGCACTGTCCAAGCCTTTGGAACCCAAGAAGTAGAACGTCAAAAGTTCAAACGAGCCAACCAAGAACTCACCGATGCGGTTGATGAGATTACGGTATTGAGATCGCTGACCAAACCTTTGTCGGAGGGATTTGCAACTACATTTTTGATGGGGATTATTATCCTGGGGGTGACTATGTTCCGCTCCCAAGGTAGCCTAGGAGCCGCAGGGCTACTCACCTTTCTGTTTCTGCTGTTCCGCTTAGTCCCGATCGTTCAAGAGGTGAACTCCTGTCTAGTCAGTATTAGTAGCTTCCAGGGTTCTCTGGAAAATATTGAAAGCTTACTAGCTCGACACGATAAGCAATATCTTCAAAATGGGGCTAAGCCTTTCCCAGGATTGAACAAAGCGATCGAGTTCATTTCGGTAGATTTTGGGTATGCGCCTCCGGAACTTAATTTGCAGGATATTACTCTTTCGATTGACAAGGGGAAAACAGTTGCGCTAGTTGGAGCTTCGGGAGCAGGTAAAACAACCCTAGCGGATTTAATTCCACGATTTTATGATCCGACGCAAGGCAAGATCTTGTTTGATGGAAATGATCTACGGACTTATGATGTTCATAGCGTTCGTCGTCGTATGGCGATCGTGAGTCAAGATACATTTATCTTTAATGCTTCAGTAAGAGATAATATTGCCTACGGAACTGATGGGGCAACGGATGCAGATGTTAGAGAAGCAGCTAGACTAGCCAATGCCCTAGAGTTTATTGAAGCGATGTCGGAAGGGTGGGATACCGTTTTAGGCGATCGCGGTGTGCGACTTTCCGGTGGACAGCGACAACGGATTGCCATTGCCCGTGCGTTGTTGCGGAACCCAGAAATTCTGATTTTGGATGAGGCAACCAGCGCTTTGGATTCTGTGTCAGAACGGCTAATTCAGGAGTCGATCGAAAAGCTTTCTGTAGGTCGGACTGTTATCGCGATTGCCCACCGTTTATCAACAATTGTCCGTGCCGATAAAGTGGTGGTTATGGAAAAAGGTCGCATTGTTGAACAAGGAACCTACCAAGAGCTACTGGCACAGCGTGGAAAGCTCTGGAATTATCATCAGATGCAACATGAGGTGAGTCAAACCTAGATCTAGAGACACAGATTTATCTACATTACTTTGGAGACTTCTAATTATGCCTACTATTATCAGTAAACTTGGCCAGAAAATTGATCGCTATGCATTTCAAGTGGCACATTCTAGGTTGAATACTGTCATTCAGCAGGTGAGGCAGCACAAATTAACCTATCTTGAGGAAGTGGCTTTACGAGATTTGACTAAGGTTGCTTTAGAGTGTGAACGTCAAGGAATTCAAGGCGCAATTATTGAAGCTGGCTGCGCTTTGGGTGGGTCGGCAATTGCCTTAGCGGCAGCTAAGAATCCACAGCGAGAACTCTCAATTTATGACGTTTTCGGAATGATTCCGCCACCCTCTGAGCAGGACGATCAAGATATTCACGATCGCTATGCAGAAATTAAGACGGGCAAATCTGAGGGGATTGATGGCAATCTTTACTATGGCTATGAAGACGATCTGTATAACAAGGTTCATCAATCTTTTTGTGAATATGGATTCAGTCCCGAAGCAAACAATATTCATCTAGTTAAAGGACTGTTTCAGGACACGATGAATATTGATCAACCGATCGCAATGGCACATATTGATTGTGATTGGTTTGATTCAGTGATGACCTGTCTTAATCAGATTGAACCTAATCTTGTTGCTGGTGGAACTCTGATCATTGATGATTACAACGCTTGGTCAGGATGTAAAAAAGCGATTGATCAGTATTTCCAGGATAAACAGTCAGAATATCAATTTGTACAAAAGTCTCGCTTGCATATTGTCAAACTTTAGGGTGGCCAAAGGAGTTTTATGAATATTTTGGTTGACCAAAGTGGTTATGCCCTCATGAATATGGGCGATCGGGCCATGCTACAAATGGCTCTGCAACGGCTACAAACTCTGTGGCCTCACAGTAAAATCCAAGTCTTCACAACAGCCCCAGAAATCCTTCAGCAGGCTTGTCCAGGTATCCGCCCCTGCTCTCCACTCGGACGTTATTTTTGGTCAGTACCTATTTCCCACCGCTTCCATGAAACACTAGCGACAAAGTCAGCCACCTGTGCTGTCACAGATCTTGAATGGCAATGGCGTAATCGTTTCCCAGAAACAGCAACTGCCGTAATTCGTTCACGATCGGGAAATCAACCGCAGCGGATGGAACCCCTAGAAGAATTTATCGAATCTGTACGCTGTGCAGATCTTGTGATTGGAACAGGTGGAGGCTACATTACTGACTCCTTTCAAGATCATGCTTGTCGTGTTTTAAACACATTAGAGTTAGCTCATCATTTGGGTAAACCTACTGCTTTAGTAGGTCAAGGACTTGGCCCGATCGAACATCCCATACTTCATAATCGAGCAAAAGCTGTTTTACCAAAAGTTGATCTAATTACACTACGGGAAAGACGTGCTGGTTTACCTTTATGTAGCAAGCTAGGAATTGCTCCCCATCGCAGACTGGTTACAGGTGATGACGCTATTGAATTGGCCTACAGTCATCGTCCTGAATCTTTAGGAAGTGGACTAGGAATCAATTTACGAGTTGCTAATTATTCTGGGGTTAATCAGTCATTACTGGATGGAATTAGAACTACTTTACAAACGGTTGCTCATCAGCTCAATGCTCCTATGTTGCCCATTCCGATTGCCCATTCCGATGAAGAGTCTGACCCAACTGCGATTCGACAACTCTTACTTGGCTATGATGATACCTCAGATGGAGGTGCATCTTTAGATACTCCAATAAAAGTTATCCAACAAGCAGGTAAATGCCGCGTAACTGTCACGGGCAGCTATCATGCTGCTGTTTTTTCACTTTCTCAAGGTATACCCGTAGTTGGGTTAGCCAAATCAGATTACTATGTGGATAAATTTGCAGGATTAGCTGAACAATTTGGAATTGGTTGTGAAACTTTACTCATGACCGATCGTGATTTTCAAGAACAACTGGCTATTAACATTAATAGCCTATGGCACAGCGCTGAGATTATTCGCGAATCTCTTTTAGAATCCGCTAGGGAGCAAATTCAACTGGGTCACATTGCGTATCAAAAACTTTCCCAGCTAGTTTAATTTCAGTGTAAACGCCAGATTGCTACTATCTAGAGAACTATGAATCAGTATCCATTAGTCAGTGTTATCATTCCTGCTTACAAAGCAGATAACTATATTCAAGAAGCATTGAACTCTGTTAATTGTCAAACTTATCCTAATTGGGAAGTTATCATTGTTGAAGATGCTTGGAAAGATCGAACTGAAGAGATCGTTCAACAATTCTCAACTCAAGTTGGAGAACATCGTGTAAAATTTCTGCGGCATACAGTTAATCAAGGCTTAGCAGCGACGCGAAACACTGGAATCAAGATTGCATCTGGTGAATACATCGCATTACTCGATCATGATGATATTTGGTTGCCAGAATATTTAACCCGTCTGATCGAAGCTCTAGAATTCAACCAGAGTGATTTTGCCTATTCTGGCGTTACTATGTTCAACGAAACCGTTGATGAACTCTGGATATGCGCCCCAAATGAAGATGATTTAAATCATTTTCCCGCCAGCTTGTTTTATCACCGCAATTTTATTACTCCATCTGCAACAGTCATACGGCGCAATGTCTTTGATAAAATTGGACTCTTCAATGCAGATTTACGCTCTTGTGAAGATTATGAGTTCTGGTTAAGATGTGCTCGTGCTAATTGTAGCTTTTCCTATGTCGCAGGCAATCTCTGCCGCTACAGAAAACATGGTATATCGCTGAGTAATGACTCTGAAGTCATGGCACAAACATTGCTATCTGTCATTAAACAAAATCTGAATTGGGAAATTGTACCCTATACTCTCAAATGCAATCGCTTAGTAGGTGTTTACCGACAAATTATTTATGTAAAAGCGTCTAAAAGCGTTTTAGATACCATATCGTTTGTTCTGCGGGAATGGTGGGAGAGTCCTATCAAAGTTCAAATGGTCAAGACTAGCCTCAAAGCGATCGCAACCAATCTACTGAAGCCTTCTGCCGTATAGATCCGGAATACAATAAAAACACCTTTAGGCAGGCGTGCTAGGCACAGACCCCAACCTCTACTACGACGGTCGCTATCCCCACTGGGACAAGCGCCCCGACTGTCGGACAATGGCTACGCTGGCACAATGCCCCAGGTGCTTGGAGTTCCACCGATCGCGAAACCACCCAAGCCGAAGCCCGTCGATCGGCCATTCCCCGCTGAGCGCTTTTCGACTATCATCATGTTCTGCAATCACAAATTGATGGAAAATTAGACCTCTGCCGTCTCAGCGCTCAGTGCTGCCACCTGCGCCACAGCTAGAGTTTCAGCCTGTAATCGAGCTTCCTCCGCCAAGAACGCCGCTAATTGGGCTTCAATTTGCGCCTTCACGATCGTCCGATACTCCAGAAAGTGTTCAATCTGGGCACAGACCGAGAGGTAACTGCTCACCCCACCGGGATTATATTTCAGCATTTGGCTGAGATTCCACCAAAATTTCCACCGCGTCGATCGCACAATCCCCTGCCGCCACGCGATCGTCAGCAACGCCCGGATCGCCACCCAAGTCACACGCTTACTATTTCCACTAATTTCCTGAGTCCGAATTTTCTTAGGATAGGTCGCCTCACCTAACAGACGATAGTGGCGATAGGTACGATCGAGGAATGCCTTCGGTTCATACAGCCGCCAGAAAGCATCAATATATTCCCCCGCAATATCCTCCAGAGGCCGCGTTGGCACAAAGTTCATCAGCGTCGTTTGATTAATATTCGCCGATCGACTGCGTAACCGACCTTCCTTAATTAATCGATGCCACAACGCCGTATCGGGCAACGCTTGCAACATACTGAACAATGCCGTCGGAATCGAGGTCTGCTCAACAAACTGAACAATCCGATCGCCCGCACCCTTCGCCTCACCATCAAATCCAATAATAAATCCCGCCATCACCCGCAATCCCGTCCGTGTAATCGCCAACACAGCATCGCTGAGAGAATCACGAGTATTTTGGTGCTTTTGGGTCAAGGTCAGGCTGGCCTCATCGGGTGTTTCAATCCCCAGAAAAACCGCCCCAAAGTTGCAAGCCACCATTTGCTCCATCAATTCCTGATCTTGCGCCAGATCGACCGATGCCTCTGTGGCAAAGGAGAACGGATATTCATGGGCCACCATCCAGGGCAACAACTCTTTGAGAAACAGTTTGACATTGCGCTTATTGCCAATGAAATTATCATCCACCATAAAAATGCTGCGTCGCCAGCCTAACTCATAGAGACGATCGAGTTCGGCAAGGAGTTGTGTAGGGGATTTGGTACGAGGTTTGCGACCATAAAGCACAATAATGTCACAAAATTCGCATTGAAACGGACACCCGCGCGAAAATTGCACCGACATTTCCGCATACGCATCAAATTCCAACAAATCAAACCGAGGAATAGGCGTACTAGTGACATCCGGTTTTTCCCCATTGGCGCGGAAGGTCCCACTGCGCTGTCCTTGCTCGATCGCCGCAATAAACAACGGTAATGTAATTTCACCCTCATCTAGGATTAAAAAATCAGCCCCAGCTTCATTGGCTTCTTCAGGCAGCGCAGTGGGATACGGCCCACCCACAGCGACGGCTTTACAACGCCGTTTGGCTTCCCGAATTTGCTCCAGCAGATCCGCCTTCTGAACAATCATCGCAGACAAAATCACCAGATCGGCCCAGTCCCATTCCGCCTCCGTGACTGTGCGAATATTGCGATCGACCAGTTTGTAGTCCCAGGTTTGGGGCAAAATCGCAGCCACAGTAACCAGCCCCAGTGGCGGCAGCATGGCTTTGCGACCCACCAGGGCTAGAGTTTTCTCAAAGGACCAAAAGCTTTTGGGAAACTGCGGATAGAGCAAGAGAACATTCATCTTGAGCCTCACGTAAAACAATGGAGGCGACTTCCGTCAGCAACCACCCCCAGCTTAGGTGTTTTTTGGCAGTTCTGGGAAAACGTTAATAAAATCTGATGATTCCAGTCGCCCGAGTGATTGAAAATCCGCGATCGTTGGCAAGGCAACGGTGAGTCCGATCAGCCCTTCACCGCAACAGCGATGGGAACAGCCCCGCCAGCAAGAAGGCAGGGGTAAGGCAGGGATGACGTTACAGCTAATTTTTAATTTTAAAAATAAAAATCATGCTTTACACAATCCTGATCTGATTCTTCTGGCTTTTTCGCGCATGCTTCATAAAATTTCTATGTATTTATACGAAGTATCCCGAAATTACTATTTCTCTTCGTAAATTGGGTCAGTGTTAAAGGCTACTTAGCCCTAATGCATCGCCTGCAACAAGATCTGCATGGAGTTTACTATGCCCCAAGTCAGCATTTTAATGTGCGTTTACAACGGAGAAAGCCATCTCAGAGCTGCGATCGAAAGTATTCTCAATCAAACGTTGCAGGATTTTGAATTTATTATTGTCAACGATGGCTCAACGGATTCCACTTTGTCAATCATTCAACACTATCAGAGGATTGATCCTCGAATCCAACTCATTGAGAATGAAATTAACTTAGGCTTAGAAAAATCATTAAACAAAGGATTAAAAGCCGTTACAGGTGAATACTTTGCCCGCCAGGATGCCGATGATATTTCCCTGCCGACTCGTCTAGAACAGCAGGTGCGCTACTTAAGCCACCACCCTGAAGTTGGCGCGATCGGAACAGCAGTGGAAAGTATTAATCAACAGGGCGATCGTATTGGTCAAGACTTTCCCCCCACGGATCATGATGCCTTAGAAGCGCTATTTCTTTTCAACAACTTCATGCATCACTCCACCCTCATGGCTCGCTTTAGCCTCATCCAAGCCATTGGCGGCTACGACGCAACCCAACGGCGAGCGGAGGATTACGATTTATGGTGGAGAATCAGTCAGCAGGCCAAGGTCGCTAATTTGCCTGAAATTCTCCTAAAACGTCGTCTGGATGATGCACCAAGGATCAGTACAATTTATCGCAAAGATCAACTCGATCGCTCCTATGCGCTTGCTGTTCGCGCGATTCAAGCAATCATGCCCAAACCGCTAGCGGAAGTCAGTTATCAAAAACTTTGGTGGGCTTTGCTAGAACCGATCGATCGCACTTCCTACGAGCAATATTGGCACAAAGACCAAGGTTCATCTGGAGACATTTCCCAAACAGATATCCAAGCCCTGAGAAATTTTTGGGATTTTCTTATTCAGCATCCCGGTGGTCAACCCAGTTGGGGTCCCATGCTAGAGAAGCTGGTTTGGCGGTTATTGATTCGCCAGAAAACGATCGCAGCCCTGTCATTGCTCAAAGTCTGTTTGCAGTTCCATCAGCCCGTGAATTGGCTCAAAATAGGCCAATATTTCCTCAAACCCTACTTGCCAGTAGCTGCTTTAGGACTGTGGAAAGAAGCTCGCCTATCCATGGGTTCTGTCAGTAAGTAACGCAGCGTTCTATGAGTCAGTAACGCAATGTCTGTAATCTTCCTCTAGAGTCGATCACGAATCATCCAATCGAAGACTGGAAAGACAACCCATGAAAGTTTTACACATTAATCAATCCGATACGGCTGGAGGCGCAGCCTTGGCTGGCTATCGTCTCCACCAAAGTTTGCTGAACCAAAAGATTGACTCCCGACAGTTGGTGGGTGTTAAACAAACCAGTAGCGATCGGGTCGCTAAAGTGCCTCGATCGCCCTATCTCGAACAAAATATTGGGCGACTCACCTATCGTCTTGGATTGAATTATTTAAATTACCAAACATTCTCGAATATTTCCAAACATGACTTTTATCTGAATGCCGATATTTTAAATTTCCACAATCTCCACAGTAATTATTTTAACTACCTAGACATTGCTAAGCTGACCCGAACCAAACCCGCCGTTTTCACCCTCCATGATATGTGGAGTTTTACCGGACATTGCTCCTATAGCTATGATTGCGGCAAATGGCAGACTGGATGCGGTCAATGTCCCTACCTGAATACCTACCCTGCTACCCACCGAGACATCACCGCCTTGGAATGGAAACTGAAGCAACGGGTTTACAGTCAGTCCAATTTAGCGATCGTTGCCCCGAGTCTTTGGCTGTACCAACAGGCGCAACAAAGTCTGCTGAACCGCTTCTCGATTCATCATATTCCCTATGGAATTGATACCACGGTTTATCAGCCCCTTGACCCCGATCAATGTCGCGCGGTTTTGAATATTCCCCAAGGCAAGCAAGTCCTCTTATTTGCTGCTGCATCCCTAGCGGATGATCGCAAAGGTGGCGATCTCCTGTTCAAAGCCTTGCTCGACCTGCCCCAATCCCTCAAAGCAGAAACGGTTCTTTTGGTCATGGGCTCAGGGGGTGACGAGATCGAGGCGAACTTAGGGATCTCCACTATCAACCTGGGCTATATCAGCAGCGATCGTATCAAAGCGATTGCCTACTCGGCTGCGGATCTGTTTATTTTCCCGACCCGTGCGGATAACTTGCCCCTTGTCCTCCAGGAAAGTATGGCCTGCGGCACCCCCATGGTTTCCTTTAAAATTGGAGGCGTGCCCGATCTTGTGCGTCCCGGTGAAACAGGCTATCTAGCGGCCCCAGAAGATATCGAAGATTTCCGTCAAGGCATTATCCAACTTTTAGAGAATGCAGAGCATCGTCACCAAATGCGCCAAACTTGTCGTGCGATCGCCTTGCAGGAGTATACGCTGGAACTGCAAGCCCAGCGCTATATGCAGCTATACCAGCAGCGGCTTGCGATCTAGTAAAATCACTCACCAAGCCTTTTCCTGACAGTGAAGCCCAGATCTGGCTAAGGGATTTGCAAAGAAATAATATCCCCTCTTCATTCCCCTACCCTCCTACCCTTTTACTCTCCTACCCCTACCCAATTAGGATTTTATTGATGCGCTGTTCCCTAAACGCTGTCAGGATCAATGCCCAACGCCTTCAACTGCTCCGCCAACCGCGCCGATCTAGATCGCTCTTCCTCTAGCTGTAATTCCGCCTGTTCAGCCCGCTCTTCTGCCTGTTCGGCCCGCGCAGCCAATTCCACCGTCGTCAGAAATCGCCGTCCGTCGGGGTAGTAAACCTCTAACGTCTCCTGCGTCAGCACAAACCGAATCCCTAACCGAGGACTTTGCCAATCGGTAATGTCATCAATCCCCCTGAGTTGCCCTTCAACCCGCACCAACCCGTTGAAATCATTACGATCGGGATCGTAAATGTAATACTCCTCGACTCCATAGCGATCGTAAAATTCTTGCTTTTTCGTCATCTCCTTTAAGGTGTTGCCCGGAGACAGTACTTCAAATACCACCTGCGGCGCAATGTTGCCTTCCTCCCACTGCTTGTAGGAACCTCGATCGCCCTTGGGTCTGCCAAGCACCACCATCGCATCGGGAGCCGATCGAATTTCGGGATGGCCCTCCACCGGATACCACAACAAATCCCCCGCCACAAAGACTTGGGCATCCCCCGCAAACAGACATTCCAGATTCTCCTTCAGTAGGACGATCCAGCGAAATTGCTTCGTATTGTCTGACATCGGTTGTCCATCACGGTCAGGGTAGACGATTTGGCGATCCAGAGAAACGGTCATGCTGCTACCTCGGCGATCGATGCCCTTATTTTAATCCCTTGGGCATAGGGGGCCACTGAACCATCCAACCCCTAAATCTGATCCGGATCAATGCCCAACGTCTTCAATTGCTCAGCCAACCGCGCCGATCTCGATCGCTCCTCTTCTAACTGCAAACTGGTTGCCTCTAACTGCAAATTAGTTGCCTCTAACTCTAACTTGGCCTGGTTAGCCTGCCACTCAGCCTCTGCTCGCTTAGCTTCTAACTCCACCGTCGTCAGAAATCGCCGTCCGTCAGGATAGTAAACCTCCAAGGTTTCCTGTGTCAGCACAAACCGAATCCCTAACCGAGGACTCTGCCAATCGGTAATGTCATCAATCACCACAAACCCATCACCGCCCCGCAGCCAGCCATTCAAATCATTTTTATCGGGATCGTACAGATAATATTCCTCAACTCCATGGCGATTGTAAAATTCTTGCTTTTTCGCCATTTCCTTTAAGGTGTTGCCCGGAGACAGCACTTCAAATACCACCTGCGGCGCAATGTTGCCTTCCTCCCACTGCTTGTAGGAACCTCGGTCGCCCTTGGGTCTGCCAAGCACCACCATCGCATCGGGAGCCGATCGAATTTCGGGATGGCCCTCCACCGGATACCACAACAAATCCCCCGCCACAAAGACTTGGGCATCCCCCGCAAACAGACATTCCAGATTCTCCTTCAGTAGGACGATCCAGCGAAATTGCTTCGTATTGTCTGACATCGGTTGTCCATCACGGTCAGGGTAGACGATTTGGCGATCCAGAGAAACGGTCATGCTGCTACCTCGGCGATCGATGCCCTTATTTTAGCGTCCTAGGTTGGTACAGATGGCTTCTATTACCCGTGCCCTCGCTTCTGACGTGGTCTCAATATTTTCTGTAAGCCTCTGTGGACTTGGGCCTTGTAATTAAGAAGTTACTGTAAATTCACGATCGTAACGTTGAATTCTTCATGATCCATTCGTATTTCCCCGGATAGGTTGGCGCTCTTGCTGAAAAGTGACCCAGTACTAGCCCATCTCCGTGCCCCAATAGCAAACAGCATGATGATTCAACCTACAGGCTCAAATCCGCCAGGGACTCTATTGAGCGTAATTACGCCCGTTTACAACGGAGAAAGATATATTGAAAAATGTATTCAGGCTGTTCTGAATCAGCAATGCGATCGTGTTGAGCATTTAATTGTTGATGGTGGCTCCACCGATCGGACGATCGAGATCGTAAAGCATTACGCAGAGCAATATTCCCATATTCGCTGGATTTCTGCCAAGGATCGGGGCCAATCCGATGCGATGAATAAAGGAATTGCCCTCGCAAAAGGTGAAATTATCACGTTTTTGAATGTTGATGATTTCTATGAACCCAATGTCTTAAATCGAATTCTTGAAATTTTCCAAACCCTCCCCAATCCCAGTTTTATTGCAGGGAATTGTAAGGTGTGGAATGATGACGGCAAAGTTACTGGGATTAACAAACCCAAAAAACTGGGATTTAAAGATTTGCTCATGGGGTTTCATGTTAATCCCTTTCCTATGAACCCCTCTGCCTATTTCTACCATCGATCGTTACACGACCAAGCCGGACTCTACGATGTGGATGACCACTACACGATGGATCTCGATTTTATTATTCGAGCGGTTCGGGTTGCCCATACTCAGTACTTTGATGAAGATTGGGGTAACTACCAAATGCTCCAAGGCACAAAAACCATGACCGATACTGCTCGCAATACCGATCGTGATCGGGTTGAAGAAGTTTTGAAGAAGTATCGTAAATCTATTCTAGGATTTGAACAAGTTGCCGTAGAACTTACGTTTTATATCTATAAAATTCGACGAGCCATTAAGTGGTTTCTAATTCGTAGGCGGGATCAGCTGAAATCAGCAACCACAGGTCTTCTGAGTTCTTGAATTTAGACGATCGCGTCGTGTATCGTGTTTGGCCGTGATCGTGTTGAGTGGCGATTGTGCTTGCTAGTAGGGTAAATCACCCTTTTGCCATCATTCTACATTCTAGTCCCTGAAATATCCTATGAAGCTTTATTACTGGAAAACGAAATACGGAAATGTGGGTGATGATTTAAACCCCTGGCTTTTTCACCACCTCTTGCCAGGACTGTTGCAATCCCAAAGCAAAACCAGTTTGGTTGGCATTGGCACCCTCATTAACGATGTGCTAGTTGAACGAGTCCAGGCAGAAAAAATTGCCATCTTCAGCACTGGTGTAGGCTATGGCAAACAACACTTTGCCCATTTACCCACCATGGACGATCGCTGGAAAATTTATTGCTTGCGAGGCCCGCTCTCAGCCCAGGCATTAGGCGTTTCCCCTACCTTTGCCGTCACAGATGGAGCATTGCTAGTGCGACGCTTATACAGCAGCGATAGCCATGCTAAAAAATATAAGTTTGCGTTCATGCCACACCTTTGGCAAGCCATGAATGGTGGAGATGAATGGAAAGCTGTTTGTGAGCAATTGGGATTTCTCTATATCGATCCCATGGGTAGCGTGGAACAGGTTCTCGCAGAAATCAGTCAAACGGAAGTCGTCATTACGGAAGCGATGCATGGCGCAATTCTCGCAGATTCGATCCGAGTTCCCTGGATTGCGGTTCATACGACCTCAGACGTTTTAGGGTTCAAATGGTTGGACTGGTGCCTCTCCGTGGGCGTGAAATATCAACCGCAGCCCTTACCCAGATTAGCCAATCCCAAGGGCAAAAAACACACGGTTCAAGAGTGGCTCCATCGCCAAAAAGTCGCTTCCCAACTGGTGCAACTGAGCAAAACGGTGCAGCCGATCCTAAGTGATGAACATCACCTTGAAAATCTCACTGTGGAATTAGAAACCCGATTGGACGAGTTAAAGCGCGATATCCAATCGGGCTATTTTGATTAATTGACAACTGGATTCCCCCCTGCAAAAGCCCTTGCTCCCTTGCCCTTACCCTGCGCGCCTTCCATGAACAGTCCCCAACCCCTGATCAGCGTTGTCATCCCCACCTACAACCGCATTCACTACTTAGAACAAGCATTGCAAAGTGTCCTGCAACAGACCTACCAAAATTTTGAAGTGATTGTTGCCGATGACCATAGCCCCGAAGATCCAACCGCGTTAATTGCTACCTTCCAAGATCCTAGAATTCGCCTACGCCGGAATTCGCAAAACCTGGGCAATGGGCCTAACATCGCTTTGGCCTTTCAGGAAGCCAAGGGGGACTATGTAGCCAGCTTGAACGATGATGACACTTGGGATCCTCACTTTCTAGAACGGCTGGTGCAACCGTTGGAAGCCCATCCAAACCTAGCCGCAGCGTTTTGCGATCATTACATCATAGACAGCACGGGGCGAGTGGATGAGGCATTAAGTGCAGAAAATTCCCAACGCTGGAAACGCGATCGCTTACCGGAAGGCATTCACCAACCTTTTTGGTCGATCGGACTTGTGGATCAATCGGTGTCCCCAGCCTCCTCTGCTCTGTTGCGTCGTAGCATGATTGACTGGCCGGAGTTAATGAACGTGGGCGTGTATTGGGATTACTACCTCACCTATTTAGCCTGCTGCAAGGGCTATGGAGCCTATTACTGCCCGGAAAAGCTGACCTACTACCGAATTCACGAAAACTCCGAAACCACCCAAAGCGGAGGCAAAAATGCAGCAGCCAAAATTCGCAAAGGTCGATCGGGCACCTTTTGTTACAGCCAATTTCTGCAAGATCCCAACCTGCAAGAACATTCAGCTTATTTCTTACAGAAATGGGTTGAAGCCAAAACAACCTGGGGGATTGGTTTACTCCGCGCAGGGCAACTCAAAGAAGCGCGCACCCATTTAACGGAAGCCCTCAGCAAACAGTTTAACTTGAGAACTTTTTACGCTTTGATTCTCAGCTGGATTTCCCGATCGAATAGCGCTCACCAGGCCAATCCAGCCTCCAGCTATTCTGGGGAGGTTTCATAAACAGCATGAATATTGCCTATGTGATTACTTCCCATACAAATCCACAACAGGTTGTGCGATTGGTGCGGGCATTGCGAACAGGATCACAGACTGGACAGATTATCATTCACCACGATGCCGCTCAAGCTGCCTTTGACCCGGCATTATTGGCTGATTTTCCCAGCGTTCATCTGTTGCAGAATCCCGTAGCCGTCGGTTGGGGCGAGTTTTCCGTGGTGGAAGCGGAGTTGCGGTGTTTGACTTGGTTACAACAGAACGCGATCGAATTTGACTGGCTCGTGTTGCTGTCTGGACAGGATTATCCTATTCAACCGCTACAACAGTTCGAGCAATTTCTGAACAAAGCAAACTGTGCTGGTTTTTTAGAGTATTTTTCCATCGACCAAGTACCGCCCACGCAATGGAACTGGCATGACCAAACGGGTATCGATCGCTATTACTACCACTACCACACCGTTCCAGCACAGTTGAAACCGCTGTTTTATAAACTCTATCGTGTGGTTAACTGGCAGCCTTACGTGCGCGTCAAAGCCGGACGGTTTGGGGCCAAAATTGCCACCCGTGCTGCTCAATCTCCCTTTGGCCCGAACTTTCAATGCTATGCCGGATCCCAATGGCACACGCTCTCCCGCCGTGCTGTGGGCTATTTAATGCAGTTCATTCAAGAGCACCCGGAAATCGTCGAACACTATCGCCATACGATGATTCCCGACGAATCCTTTGTGCAAACAATTTTGGTGAACGCCCCCGATCTCCAGTTGGTGAATGACCATCTGCGCCATATCTCTTGGACGCCACCCTATCCCGCCGTCTTTGGCTCAGAGGACTTTCAGACCTTAATTCAATCGGAAAAATTCTTTGCCCGTAAGTTTGACCTACGGCAAGATGCCCAGATTTTTGACCAGTTGGATAGCCACCTCGGTATAACCCCCTACACCGCAGCCCTTTCCTAGGGGAGATCCTCCGAAATCTTCCTGATTTACCTGCCCTTTCCCTGAACTGAAAGATAGGCTGACTGCTGTTTTAGCGAATTTTTTGCCATGAAAGCGAGCATTATTGTCCCAACCTATCGACGGTGCCAAGACCTCGATCGCTGTCTTGCGGCGCTGCAACAGCAACGGCGTCAACCCGATGAAGTTCTCGTGATTGTGCGAGACATCGACACAGAAACCCAAGACTTTCTGCGCCAGCGATCGACTCCCCTTCCCTTGCAGATCGTAACCGTAACCATTCCCGGCCAAGTTGCTGCCTTGAATGCAGGACTGGCTGCGGCCCAAGGTGACATTCTCGCCATTACCGACGACGATGCCGCCCCCCATCCCCACTGGCTACAAACGATCGAGCAGCATTTCACGCGCGATCCCCAGGTGGGCGGTGTCGGGGGGCGGGATTGGCTGTATCTCAATGGCCAACTTCAGGATGCGGCAGTCCACCCCGGTGCCTCCGATACCGTGGGCAAAGTCACCTGGTTTGGGCGGGCGATCGGCAATCACCACATTGGCACCGGGGAGCCCAGAGAAGTGGACATTCTCAAAGGTGCAAACATGAGCTACCGCAGAGCCGCGATCGAAAATCTACGGTTTAGCGAGGCACTCCTAGGCTCCGGCGCGCAGGTGCATAACGATTTGGAATTTAGTTTTGCTGTTAAGCAACGGGGTTGGAAACTGATGTACGATCCCGCCGTGTCTGTGGATCACTTTCTGGCGCAACGTTTTGATGAGGATCAGCGCTTGCAGTTCAACTACACGGCCCAGTACAACGCCGCCTTTAATGAAGCCATTTCCCTCTTGCCCCATCTGCCTCCTAGTAACCGTTTAGCCTACGTGCTCTGGTCACTTTTAATTGGCAGCCGCAAAACGTTGGGATTAATGCAAACGCTGCGATTTCTGCCCCAGGAAGGTTGGACAGCCATTCAGAAATTTCAAGCCTCTAGCCAAGGACGCATTGCTGGAATGGTTGCTTGGTTGTCTTCTGGTACTCGATCAGCACATTCCTAGATTAGAATCATCAGCGTTCACTAATTTATTTTATCTACCACTCTATTGTATATCGGATTTCTTTCAGATTTGAATTAACTACCACGTCTAGCGAGAGTCTAAACAACTATGACAGATATCCCTGTAACTCACTTACCCGATCGTCAACCCGAGAAATCATTAACCCAGAAAATTCTCCACCAAATTCAACGTCAATATAAACTCATTTGGATTCATCTAATTAATTTAATTTCTAATTTTTTAGGAAATGATTTTATTGGCTGTCAATTCAGGATTGGATTATTAAAAACCCTAGGAATCCAAATTGCTAAACGCTGTACGGTACGAGGTGGCAGTTACTTCTATGGTGCAGATTTAATCCTTGGTGAAAAATGTTTTATTAATCGCAATTGTTATTTTGATTTAAGTGCTCCCGTAATTTTGGAAGACAATGTGGTGATTGGCCATGGCGTCACTTTTATCACCGCAGACCATGGAATCGCCGGGGCCGATCGCCGTGCTGGAAGCGCGATCGGGAAACCCATCACGATCGGACGCGGGGCTTGGATTGGTGCAAATGCAACGCTGTTACCGGGAATTACCATTGGTGCAGGCAGCGTGGTGGCGGCTGGAGCCGTAGTTACCAAGTCGATCGCGCCTAATACCGTCGTTGCCGGAGTTCCTGCCAAGCTACTGCGAGAATTACCTGAGGCCGTTCATTCAGAATCCCCCTCCAAGGAGTAAATATCATCATGGTTGCCATTTCAGTCGTCATCCTAGCGAAAAACGAAGAAGCATTGATTGGACGCTGTATCCGCAGTGTGGAGTGGGCGGACGAAGTGCTGGTGGTGGATTCCGGGAGCACTGACAAAACCCGTGACATTGCCCAATCCCTAGGGGCTCGTGTCCATGAACAACCTTGGCTAGGCTGGTCAGGGCAACGGAATAAAGGCATTGAACTGGCGAAATATGATTGGATTTTAATGCTGGATTGTGATGAAATCGTTACACCAGAATTGGCCAAATCCTTGCAAACTGTGATGGCTAGCGATCCCGATCCCCAGGATGTTTATTCCGTGAATCGTCGGGGCGATTTCTATGGCGAACTACTGCCGAACTATTTGCCCAAACACCGTCAGCTTAATTTTGTGCGCCTCTTCCATCGAGCACACAGTGCCTACGATCCCACCATGAAGGTGCACGAGGAAATTCGCTATCCCGGCAAAGCCCATTTGTTAGACGGTGTACTCATCCACTGGCGGGCCTATGCCATGGATGAATACATGAACTCAGTAAATCGCTATGCCACGATCGAAGCGGAAGTTCTCAACGATAAAGGCGTTCGATCGAGCGGTACCAAAATCATTCTACGGCCCCTACTGAGGTTTATTTGGTGTTACATCATCCACCGCGAATTTTTACTCGGTACCCGAGGATTGACCCATGCGTTGCTGGCTGCGATCGGGGACTATATTCGCTATGTCAAATTGTGGGAACTGCAAAATGCCCCAAAAGTTCTCGACCCACCAGATTCGGTTTATCTAGAACTCAGCCGCCCAAAATCCTAATTCTCTGTTCCATTCACCATCATTGCTTCTGCCCTACTAGCACAGGCTGCATCCCACCCCTATGAACCCACAACTCAAAAAAATCTATCAAATTCTCACCCCATTTCCAGCTTGGGCTGCCATTATTACCTTTTGCCTGATTTCTGCCTTAATGGGAGTCGTAGGCGTTGGTAAAGTTGCTAATATCTTATTTCCCACTGGGGCAGTTAGTGTTGGCTTATTTCTTTACTCCCGCTACCCCGTAATGTATGTCGGGTTTACCTGGTGGATTTGGTTTCTGTCACCTTTTATGAGACGATTAGTTGATTTTCAGAGTGGCTTTACTGATCCAAGTTTAATTCTTTTAACACCCTATCTCGTTACTCTATTATCAGTACTTACGTTTTTTAAACTAATTCCTAGAGCCGTTCAAATCGGCGCTGAACCTTTTGTTTTATCCGCTGCTGCAACAATTTATGCCTATTTGGTTGCCTTAAATAAATCATCCTACGTTGCAGCATCGATCGGGATGCTAGATTGGTTTACCCCAATTATTTTTGGCTTTTATCTCTTTTCCCAGTGGCGTCACTATCCAGAATATCGCAAGAATACCGAAAGTGTATTCTTCTGGTGCGTACTGATTACGGGAGCCTACGGCGTGTATCAATACTTGGTTGCGCCAGGGTGGGATACTTTTTGGTTAAGAAGTGCAGATATTTCCAGTGCAGGTAAACCGGCAGCGTTTGAATTGCGGGTGTGGAGTACAATGCATGGCCCCGGTGTGTTCGCTAACGTTATGGCAGCGGGACTCATTGTCGTGATGAGTACCACTTCGCCCCTATCTTTACCCGCCAATGCGGTTGGTTTCTTGTCCCTACTCGTTTCTCTGGTGCGATCGGCGTGGTTAGGCTGGTTTGTGGGTTGCCTCAGCTTGGTCAGTTTCCTCAAACCTAGGCTCCAGATGCGGTTGGTTGCTTTAGGATTGGTAACCGCACTAATGGTCATTCCGTTAACGGCATTAGATTCATTTTCCGGTGTGATTAGTAGTCGTTTAGAATCCCTCACGAACCTAAATCAAGACGCTAGCGCCTCCGATCGTCAAAACGCCTACCAAGAGTTTTTAGAAAACGGATTAACCAACGTTGTGGGGAATGGTATCGCCGCTGGAGGAATCTTTGATAGTGCCATTATTGATTCACTGAACTCCTTAGGTTGGATTGGTACTCTGAGTTACTGGGCAGGGGTTTTGGGGCTGTATGCCAGAATGCTATTTGGCAGTAACAAGGGCCATGATTCTTTTACTGCTACCACGCGATCGATTTGTCTAGGAGCCGCGATTCAACTCATTGGTGGTTCGGTCATGTTGGGTTTGCCGGGAGTAGTCATGTGGGGATTTTTGGGTCTGGGGGCTTCAGCTCACAAGTTTTACCAAACTGCTAATCGTTCGGTTTCCCTTTCATCAGCCATTACGCCTCGCCAATTAACGGGCTAACTTCTTTCACGCCTATTCCCATCCATTACACAAGAACAACACTAGGAGAAATGCTATGAAAACATTGCAAATTGGTATGGGTTGGTTCCCAGAGCAAGCCGGGGGACTGAATCGGTTCTACTATGACTGCACCCATTATCTGCCTCAAGCCGGAGTGGAAATTGATGGCCTAGTGGCAGGGTCTGCCCAAGTAGCCGAGATGACTCAGGGTAAAATTCGCGGCTTTGCCGATCGCACGACATCTCTGCTCAACCGTTGGCAAGGGGTACGGCGACAGACCCAAGTCATGTTGCAACAAACGACCTATGCCCCGGTGGTGTCCCACTTTGCGCTGTATACCTTACCAATTTTGGATCTATTAGGCGATCGACCGTTGGTCATGCATTTCCAAGGACCTTGGGCGCTGGAAGGGCAGGTGGAAGGCGGGAAATCGATCGTCACTCGCTGCAAAAAATGGGTTGAACAAAGGGCGTATAACCAAGTTTCTCAGTTTATTGTGCTGTCTCAAGCCTTTCAAGAAGTGCTGCATCGGGAATATGGCATCGATCGCGATCGTATCCATGTGATTCCAGCGGGCGTGGATATGGAGCGCTTTAATTTTTCAATTTCCCAAGCCGCTGCCCGTGAAAAACTGGGTTGGCCCAACGATCGTCCCATTCTATTCGCAGCACGGCGCTTGGCAAAACGGATGGGACTCGAAAATTTGATTGCAGCCATGGAGATCGTTAAACAACGCCATCCCGATGCGATGCTGATGATTGCAGGCAAAGGCGCGATGGCGGAAACCCTACAGGCCCAAATTGATGAACTTGGGTTATCGGAACAGGTCAAACTTTTAGGCTATGTTCCCGACGAAGATTTATTGCTAGCCTATCGTGCCGCGAATTTTTCGATCGTGCCTACGGTTGCCTACGAAGGGTTTGGCCTGATTGTGATTGAATCCCTAGCGGCGGGAACTCCGGTGTTGGGGACTCCCGTAGATGCTATTCCCGAAATTTTGGCACCCTTTTCGGAGGATTTACTCTTTGCCAGTTCCGCTAGCCCAGATTTAGCCCAGGGTATTTTGGAAGTGCTGGATGGTAAGCGATCGCTGCCTTCTGCGGAGGCTTGTCGTGCCTATGTGCAAGAGAATTATGCTTGGCCAGTGATTGCCCAGCGCATTCGTGGAGTGTACGAATTAGCCGTTTCCCACGCAAACCCTTCTCATGCTAAATCCATTTAAACCACTATCAATAATCCCTTGAGAATAATAGGCAGTGGTTCGACGAGGTGGCACTGAAGGAAATGACCTAGGATTATTTAGCCTTTTTGCAGGCGGAGTAGGACGATCGATCAGTCAGCAAAGCTACAGCGCAATTCTGGGAAAGCATAGGCTAACGATCGCCTATTGTCTCAATCACGGCTTACGAGGTAGACCTACTCATGAGCTCGGACTATATCGGCTCTAAGTCTAAACCCACAGTTGCCTAATTAACGCTGTACAGGTAAGCTTTCCCCAGTCTATCACCCGACCCCTATGGAAAACGGTATAGTGAAGAAGTGATGCCTGTCTTGCCTCCCAAATATGAACCTACTGTGGTTTCGACGAGATCTCCGACTCAGTGATAATGAAATTGTCAACCTAGCCACTGCCAATCACGCTAGCGTTCTCCCTTTTTTCATCATTGATCCTTGGTTTTATCAGTGGGAAGATGTGGGGCAGGCAAGGGTTCGCTTCCTTTTCGATTCGCTGGAAGATCTCCATAGGAACTTGCAAAAACTGGGTAGTTCCCTGACGCTCTTTGAAGGCAACCCGATCGAAATTATTCAACAACTAACCCAATACTGCCTCGATCGTCAACAATCTCCCAAACTCTACTTCAATCGCGACGTGCAAGTTGAGTATGGAATCGCCCGCGATCGCGCAATCATTGACTTCTATCGATCGCGCAATCTGGATTATCATCTGGGCCTCAACCATTTCCTCCAGCTACAAGACGACCGCGATCGCTGGTTTGCTGAATACTATACCTATCAGCGCGCCACACCGTATCCCACTCCCAAAACAATCAATACCCCTGCCCTAGAAATCCCTTTGACACAACTGTCCTTTCGCCAGCTTAAATACAAGTATCGTGAGTTTTGGCAAAGTAAAAAACTCTATTTCCGGGGCGGCGAAACGCAAGCAAAAACCACTTTACGATCCTTCCTAGAACGCAGATTTGAAGGATATCACTGGAAACTGTCGCGGCCTTGGTTGGCGCAGTGTGGGGCCACCTCCCATCTTTCGCCCCATTTAACCTTTGGCACTATTTCTACCCGCCAGGTTTACCAAAAAACGAAAGCAAGGGCGATCGAACTGAGCCATGTGCCTAAAGCAGCATTTAGTTTGAAAAATTTTCGCGATCGCCTACGCTGGCACGATAGCTTTACCCAACGGTTGTACTTCTATCCTGAAGTTGCTTATCAAAATCGCTATCCTGAATTTGACGATTGGTATACGCCTGCTGAATTATCGCCCCAGAAACAAGCCTTATTTCAAGCTTGGCAGGAGGGATTGACGGGTTTTCCCTTAATTGATGCCAGCATGAGGCAGCTCAAACACATGGGCTGGATGAACTTTCGGATGCGGGCCATGTGTGCCACTTTTTTAACGATTAACTGCGGAATTTCCTGGCACCATGGCGCACGGCACTACATGAATTATTTAGTGGATGGCGATTTGGCGATCGATAATTGGCAGTGGCAAATGCAGGCGGGTATTACCAATCCCCTCAGCGAAACCTTTCGTATTTACAATCCCACTAAAAATATTCAAGAAAAAGATCCTCAATTGCGTTTCATTCATTATTGGATTAGTGAATTAAAACCCTATGGCCTGACAGAAATTTTAGAGGGCAAATACTTGATGGAGAGTGCCTATCCACAACCTATTCTCGATTGGGCAGAAACTCGCAAAGTCAATGGAAAAATCGTTTCCAACCTGCGCAAGCAAGTCAAGGAACGCCTGATTGCCGAAGGAGGAGAGGAATTCGAGAGTGCTCAAGCAGCCAAACAAACCGTCGAAAAGTATCGGCAGTACCAAGACCGAGAATATGACACAATGGCGGCTCGTTTGTCGGTTCCTGAAGAATAAACCTTCATCGCAATAATGGTTTGAAGGAGGTTTGGGCTAGAGAGACGGCCCGATCGACGGCATCAGCGCCAGTCAGCCGATCGAGGACTTGCCGCAATACCATCGCGGTCCAGTCAATATCAGCCTCGGTGGTGTGCCGTCCTAGGGTTAAGCGGATGCCCGTTTTGGCCACCCGATCGCTCCACCCCAAGGCCGTCAGAATAGGACTGGGCGTAATTTTGCCACTGCTACAGGCGGCCCCGGCACTGATGCCAATTCCCGCTAAATTCATCTGCCGTACCAGGGTTTTGCCGCTAACCTGCTCTCCATCAGCTTCGGGTAGACAAAAACTGACATGGTGCGGTAGACGATCGACTAAATCCCCCGTTGGCACCAATGGCAAATCCGCCAGCAGGTCAAACAAACGATCGCGCAGGTGGCTCAGTCGTGGGGTTTCCATCGCCATTTCTGGCATCATCAGTTCCGCTGCCAGCCCAAACCCCGCGATCGCAGGCATGGCTTGGGTTCCCGATCTCAGTTTGCCTTCCTGTCCACCGCCGCCCAGAAGTGGCAACAGTTCCACCTCTGGACGAATGTAAAGTGCCCCCGTTCCCTGCGGCCCATAGAGCTTGTGGCTAGAAAGGGAAAGCAGATCCACGGGCAACGTTTGCACATCGATCGCGAGTCGGCCTGCCACTTGTACCGCATCGGTGTGGAACAGAATGCCATGGTCACGGGCGATCGCCCCCAGTTCCACGATCGGTTGCAGAGTTCCGATTTCGCTTTGGCCCCAAACAAGGGAAATCAGCACTGTATTGGGCTGAATTGCAGCTTGCAGATCCACTGGATCGATCCGTCCAGCGGGGTTTACTGGTAGCCGAGTCACTTGCCAGCCTTCCCGCTCCAGTTGCTTGGCAGGTTCAGAGATAGCAGAATGCTCCACACTGGAAATAATCACATGTTGTGGGTGATAGTATTGCCGAGCCACCCCAAAAATAGCCAGGTTATCGGACTCGGTGCCGCCGGACGTGAAGACGATCGCCTCAGCGGGCGCATTGATCAAGCGAGCCACCTGCATCCGGGCACGTTCTAGCAGAGTGGCCGATCGATTACCCCAGACATGCAAACTGGAGGGGTTGCCCCACTGCTCCGCCATCACCTGTTGCATCAGGGAGATGACCTCCGGGCGGGGGGGCGTAGTTGCGCTATAGTCCAGGTAGATCTGCATGGAAATTCTGTCTCCCATTCTCGGCCATTTCTATTGTCTGCGGAGATGTCCGGAATTGGCGAATTTTTCTATGAGGATATTAGAAGAATAATTGAGGTTATTGAGTAAATTGAGTGATTAAGTCAAGCTTTCGAGCAGATTTCGATTCTTTTATGAAGTAATAATCTGCAAGCTCCCCATTAATTCCCCCCATTATTGTATTTACACGTTCTAGCGATGACTCGAGTTCTAATCTCTGCTGGTCTTTCTCTGCTTCTATTGGTGTTACAATCTCCTGCTTGGGCGGATCTGAATGCCAAGGTGGTTTCTGTTGGTGATGGCGATACGATTACTGTGCAACAAGGTTCGACCAAGACGACGGTTCGGTTGGCTTGCATTGATGCGGCGGAAATGAAGCAAGGCAATTGGGGTGCACAATCCAAGCGGCAGTTACAAAACTTTTTACCGATCGGGCAAACGGTGAGAATCCGAGATGTGGAAAAGGATAAGTATGGTCGGTTAGTGGGTGAAATTTTTGTAGGCAAGAAATCGATCAATCTAGAAATGGTGAATGCTGGCGAGGCTGTAGTCTATCGCCAGTACCTGAGTGCCTGTCCCGATAACCAGCGGCAATATTTGAATGCGGAGCGTTGGGCCAAGGCAGAAAAGCGTGGGTTTTGGAATCAGGTCAATCCGGTGATGCCCTGGGATTTTCGCCATGGGAAGGCTACGTCAACCCCGAGAACTCAGCCTCAGCAGCAGTTCCCAGCCTGTGTGAATTCGGATTGTGATTGTAAGGATTTCTCCAGTCGAGCGGAGGCAGATGCGGTCTTTCGAGCGTTTCCGGGTGATCCATTCCGGTTAGATGGCGATCGGGATGGCATCCCCTGCGAGAGTTTGCGGTAAGGCTGAGGAGGGACACATTGGTTGTTCCTCCCATTTTATCCCGCCTGCTAGGAGGATGGATTGGTGGAACCTTGATCGGTTGGGGGTGCAAATTGCCCGGTCTACTGCCTTGGGGCGACTGGCTTCGGTTTGAGCTGCCAAACTTGGTTCCACTCATCCTGAAAAACTAGATGGCCTTGCCAAGGGTAAGTTGCTTCAAACCGATGGCGAAACTGCTCAGAAAGATTCATCATAAAAAGGGTATGAAATCCCTCTGGAACCCCCCGATCGGGGAATGTGTCACTCACTTTAGGTAAAAGCCAAAAGTGAATTGTGGGATTGAGTAAATAACTCAGAGATACCATGCTGGCCGGATTGTAGATATCTCCATCGGTAACCACCAAAGGCCGATCGCTGCGATTCAAAATTTCTGCGATCTGTGCATAGTTAGAATTGACAACTTTATTCCACCAAGTATTGGATTGGCTATAGACTCCACAAGAGCCAACGCCAGCCGCCATGAAACCAATGCACCCAGCAATTACCAGTCCTCGCTTCCATTGAGGAGAAACGGCCCAAGCTTGTAGGAGAAGGTGGGTGAAGCAATAAACCACAGCCAATTGAATCCCTACAAAGCAAGGAATCAGATAGCGATTCACTGTGAACCGTTGTCCGCCTAGGAGCAGATCAGGAAGTCCCAAAAGGAGAATGGTACCAGCAATCAAGGTTACTACAAATCCCCACACTGCCTTGGAAGATGTTCGATATAGATCAAAGAGCGAGTATAGCTGAAGACTCAAGAATGGAATTGCACAGATATAAATCCATGGATTACTAAAACCAAAATTAAAATCTATAAAAATACGGCTGAAATTTGCAATAAAGAGTTCTAGGCTAGAAATTAATGGCAATGGAAGACCAATCCAATTCGTTGTCTGATGAAGAGTATCTTTAGAAACAACCATAAAATAGAGCCAAGGCGTGAAGAGTACGCCGACACCGATTAAGCTGACTAGGCAAGCAATGGTTCGATTCCTACCGTCTAGCCATTCTTTCCAATTCAATGGCTGCCAGGTAAACCGTTGTTTGAATGCAAGTAACTGTTGAAAAGTGAGGGATCGTCTCACGCTACCCCCTGATTGGGAACGGAGCGTTTCTGGCAATACAGAAACGCAATCGACCAACAGAACATAGAGACAATGGCTGATTGCAATTCCTAAAGTAAAGAGGGACGTGTAGCTCGCAACTAGCATAGAAAGTGCATACAAGCCCCAGTTTTGCCAGGAGGACGATCGGATCGCCTTAAGCAATAACGCACTACTCACCAGAACCATTGCAGTCCATAGCCCATATTGCCGTGCCTCTTGTGCATAGATGAGGTGGACTGGAGACACCGCAAATACACCGATCGCCACCCAGCCATATAATGCAGATCCAAAAAGTTCTAAGCAGAGCCAATATAAAGCTGGAAAAATCGCTAAGCTGAGAAATGCTGATAGCCCACGAATGAACGCGATCGAGGTTCCACCGAGCTTAGCACCAGCGTAGATCAGCAGATAGTAGAGCGGTGGATGTTGGGCATCTTCTAGCCCCTTGCGAACCAACATATCCTGTAAAGTCAGAGATGGCTCAAAGTGCTGATAGGCGAGTAAATCTTTCGCCTGTACAATTTTTCCATTAAACAAATCTCTTGTAAGATATCGCCCTGGATGAGAGGTGATCACGAGAGAGGTATAGACTTCATCGTGCCAATAGACCTTACGATCGAGGTGTAAAAATCGGAAACAAATGGCCAAGATTAATCCAGCAATCCCAATCCAACGGACTACTTTCAAGAGCTGGGATCGCTGGGGGATCATACGCTGAGACCTCATACAGAGTGAACCTACGGATAGGACATGTCAGTGAAGGGAACTGGTGAAAGGTATGTAGCAACGTAATGGGGAAACGTGAAAGTCACTAGCTCAAAGCAGATCTAGATTATCAATTTTTCGGAATTCCCCTTGACAGATTTGAAGAAGCAGATTACACATGTAGTATAGAAATTAGTAGGTTAAGAGGTCGAGCCTTCTATGTTGCGTACTTTCTCCCATCCCTTATCAAGCCCCCGTAGCCAGCATCCCAGCCTGGGAAGTTTTAGCGCGATCGTGGGATCGAGCTTTGGGCGACTGTATCGAGTCAGCGTAGAGAGCCATCCTGCGATCGATTGCCGCAAACCCGCCATGGTGGGCGCGATCGAATCAACCATTTCCCGTCAAGATTGGGTCGGCGAGGGTCGGCCAAATCCGAGAACAGAGCTAAAAACCTATCAACAATGCGGGGCACGCAGGCGAAAAGCGTGCTGATCAGTTCAAGCTAGTGCGACAAGCCCTAAGCCCCGCTCCTGGAACATGACCAGAGCGGGGCTTATTTTTTAGAGGAGTGTGAGCGATGCAACCGTTACACCGTCCACCCTATCCATCGATACTCCAGAACACGGTCGTCGTGTTCTCCAAAAACTATCTGCCCCTGAGCCGCATCTCCATCAAACGGGCGATCGCGCTCCTTGTCACCGGACAGGCGGAACCCGTCGATTGCACTACCAGCCAAAGCTTTGAGGTTCGATCGCCTAGCTTGGTTCTCCAAGTACCCGAGCATATCCGTCTCACCTTTGGTAATCCAGAGCGGCATTGGAAAGTGCCCCCGGTGAATCGGCGTGGTGTACTACAACGCGACCATCACACCTGCCAATACTGCGGCAGCAAAAAGAAACTCACCCTAGACCATGTCATTCCTCGATCGAAGGGTGGCCAACACAGTTGGGACAACGTTGTTGCGGCTTGTGAGCAATGTAATGGCAAAAAAGGCGACAAACTTTTGCACGAAACTGGAATGAAGTTACGCAATAAACCTAAAGCCCCGGTGCATCCAGCAGTCCTGTTCGCAGACCAATTTTGGAAGAATCAATCGGATTAAATCCCAGGAGGAACAGCACGATCGGTCAATGATGTTAGAAGCAATGCTACAGAGATTTCAAACATGAATCCAATCAATTCACGGTATTGAGTCTTGAAGAGATTGGTAAGAAATTGATTGTAGCAAAGTTTTTCATCCATTGCCGATGGCTGCCTCCTCCCAATGTCAAGGAGAAGACCCATGCTGAAACTGACCTACACCGAAGATGGATTAACCTTAGAGCGGTTGGCGGGTGCGCTGGAAACCATTGTGACCCAGCGTGTCATCTTAGCAATGCGAGTCGGCCAAACGTTATCGATCGAACCCAGTCGGGCTTCTTTTCTGGTACCGATCGACCATGTGTTTTTTAACCATTTGGTGCAAGCTATCCACGAAGTGCAAGGTCAAGAGATCAGCGTTTGTGTGGTAGATGAGGATTTTGCAGAAGTTAGCCTCAAAGGTTGCTGGGTAGCTGCAACCCACGAAGCCCACGAAGGGATGTTAATTTGCACCCTGTCCGATCGGGTCGAGTTCTTCATCCACAAACTCTGGCAAGCCGACCCTCGAAATCTCTCTTCGATCGCTCAATAAATCTACGGTTGTGAATGTAATCAATAGCGCGATCGTCGTTACTAGAGTCGATGGGGAGTTGATCAGGTAGAGAACTTGATTGACTTCAATTCTCTCAACCTCGATCGAACATTAGATTATTCGCAAACTTCAACCTGCTGGGGATATGAATCACCATGTCTCCAGTAGATCATTCTGCCAATCTTGAAAATCCAAGACTGCGTTTTCAGCAAATGCCGAAATCTCTATTGCAGTAGACCACGGAACGATCAGCATACTACAAGTAGATCACCGTTAAAGGGCGTTTATTTTGAGTAAATCAAAGCTGTCTAAATTATCTAGGAAGCTTGCATAATCAGTAGTCTGATTAACTCCCTCAAAAAAATCGAAAAAAAATTCCAAAACCCCTTGACACTTCCGAAAACCGCAATGTAGTATATGTAGTATCAGGAAAGCGAAAAGGAGCTAACACAATGAAACGCTCAACCGCAGTCCTTCCATTCAAACCCACTCCTGGACAAGCATCTTCTACCTTGTCCCCAGAGCGACCGCTAACCTCAGGGCAATCACCCAGGCAAGCAGGAACTCAACCCACCGAGCAGGGTTTCCAAAAATCAAAACGGTTGAACCAAGAAAAAACAGCAGAAGCTTTTCGTCGAGTCGTAATGATTTACACATTAGAACGACATTGCTTCTTCTAGAGAACGAAACAGCGCGATCGTATTGCGCAATCCATCTTTTAAATCTTTCCAACACTCTCCTGAACCTTGAAAACTCAATAAATTTAAATGCCACAATTTCTGAAGTGTGAATGATGAAGGCTGAAGTCGGAATTGATATCAAATTGATTGATCACTGCTACAGATCTGATCCCCCCTAGCCCCCCTTAATAAAGGGGGAATTAAGTCAAATTCTTTCAAAGTCCCCCTTATTAAGGGGGATTTAGGGGGATCGTGATGGGTTGCAATCGCAAGTTGATTTGGTATGACAAGTCCATTCAAACTTCTTGATTCCTTCTCGTTCATACTTTCTCTGGGGATGTAGCTTAGCGGCTAAAGCGCTTGTCTGTCGAACAAGAGATCGCGGGTTCGAATCCCGTCTTCCTCGCCTTGAGTCCAAAACGGTGTTGTTTTGCGTGTCTCGTTGCAACACCTAGACTCCCCCAGCCTCGTGGACGAATAGAAAAGTCGCGCTGATTCTCAGTCAGCGAGAAGCGGGTGCAACTCCCGTCGGGGCTCCCAATCCTATCCAGGTAGCTAAGTAGTAAGGCAATGGTCTGCAAAACCATTCATCGTGGGTGCAATTCCCACTCTGGATTCCAATGCAGTGTAGCTCAATAGCGGAGCAGCAAGCTCATAACTTGACGGGTGTGGGTGCAATTCCCACCACTGCAACCAAGCCGGAATCGCGTAATGGTCTAAGCGCGTCGGTCTCCAAAACCGAAAGTCTGGGTTCGAATCCTAGTTCCGGTGTGGGCTGTATAGCCCTGCAAAAGTGGCTCCGTGCCCTAAATCAAGAAGCCTACAAACTGGTAACAATTGATCTGAAAAATCAATGAGTTGGTTCGAATCCAACAGCCTCCACCAAATTGATTCATGCACTTGTTTCATTGGACAGGGAGGCTGAAAAAAAACAGCTTCTTAAACTTGCACGGAGCCTCCAACCTGGTGCTGTAGACAAATTGGTAAAGTCACAGGGCTTTCAATCCTGGGTTTGCGGGTTCGATCCCCGTCAGCACTGCCAAATTTTTAATCTGGGTCAGTATCCAAGTCTGGTTGAAGGAAACCGTCTGTAAAACGGATGCTCATTGCCGCGTAGGTTCGAATCCTACCTGACCTATCGGTGGTTGTGGCCATCGAAATTGAGTGGAGAATAAATCGATCGGGCGATCGGCGCTGTTTGCTAAACAGATGGGGTTAGTTGCCTGTGGTTCGAGTCCACTGTTCTCCGCCTTGAGAATGTGGTGTAGTTGGATAACACGTTGGTCTACGAAACCAAAGACCGTAGGTTCAAGCCCTACCATTCTCGTTGTTAGGAATGTTGCTCCTTGCATTTCTAACATGATTTCCCCCGGTAGCTCAGTTGGTAGTAGCGCCTGTCTGAAGAACAGGAGGTCGTCGGATCGAGACCGACCTGGGGGGCTGGGTTATTAAACCCATGTATTGCCTTGTAGCTCAATGGTGGAGCGAGCGGCTGTTAACCGCGCGGTTGTGGGTTCGAGTCCCACCGAGGCAGCCTACTGGGGTATGGCTTAATGGTAAAGCACTCGGCTGATAACCGAGCGATCGTTGGTTCGATTCCAACTACCCCAACCATTCATTCTATTGGGGTGTGGCTTAATGGTAAAGCACTCGGCTGATAACCGAGCGTTCGCGCTAGCGTTGCGTCAGCAAATCGCAAGTTCGATTCTTGCTACCCCAACCATTCATTGCCGGATCGACTAATGGCAGGTCGCAGTGCTCTGAACACTGAAATGTAGGTTCGACCCCTACTCTGGCAACCAAATAGCCTTGTGGTGTAATGGGAACATCCTTCGCTTTGAACGAAGAGAACTAGGTTCGATACCTGGCGAGGCTGTCGGGGGGATAGACGCTTGTAGAAAAACAACACTAGCCTCCTGTTATTTGCCCTTGTGACGGAACAGAATACGTACTGCGCTTAGAACGCAGGTTTTGCAGGTGCAAGTCCTGTCAAGGGTACTGGGTCATTGACCCCCACTAAAGCTCCTGTGGCGAAACGGAAAACGCAGCTAGCTCAAACCTAGTGTAATTGTGAGTTCGACTCTCACCAGGAGTATGGGAAGTGTGAGTACAGTTCATCGCGCGATCGTACTTCCCTGCAAACTCTCGTAGCCCAATCGGCAGAGGCGACAGTTTTAAGAACAGTCTATGTATCGGTTCAAGTCCGATCGAGAGTACCCAATATCGGGATGTAATTCAGCGGCCAGAAGCCTTGGTTTGGGGCCAAGGAGTCGCAGGTTCGAATCCTGCCATCCCGACCATTTGCCCTTGTGACGGAACGGTATACGTACTGTGCTCAGAACGCAGGTTTTGCAGGTTCGAATCCTGTCAAGGGTACTGGGGAATTCCCAAGTGGTTCTTCCCAAATTAATGCTCCTGTGGCGGAACGGTAGACGCGCTAGGTCGAGAACTTAGATGCTATGGGTATCTGCTTTGCAGACGCTAACGCGAACAAATCCCATCGGGAGTACCAAATCTGAGTCGTTGGCAGAGCGGTTATGCAACCGGCTTTTAACCGGTATTATCTGGGTTCGACCCCCAGGCGACTCCCCATTTAGCCCCTGTAACCCAATTGGTAAGAGGTGCCAAACTTAAAATTTGGATGTTGTGGGTTCGAGTCCCACTAGGGGTATCGCGGAGATAGAACTACGGTGCGCTCGGCAGTCTCATAAGCTGTCATCTACCAGGTTCAACTCCTGGCTCCGCAACCAATCATGCTGGTGTAGCTCAACTTGGCAGAGCGGCTGTCTTGTAAACAGCGGGTTGCAGGTTCAATTCCTGTCTCCAGCTCCTTAGTTTATATTATTCAGGGTAAAACTATGCTTTCTACTATTGTAATCCTAGGCTTTTTCGCTAGCATTCCGAGTCTTTATATCGTGCTGCTCAATCATTTGTTTGAAAAGCCTTCTTAGAATGACATCGGTTATTCGCGATCGTGGTGTAATGGACAAGCATATGGGTCTTCCAAACCTTTGGTACGAGTTCGAATCTCGTCGATCGCTTAGCAAATCATTGTGGTTTGCTGCCAATGCGGATGTGGTGTAGTCGGTAACATCGAGGCGTGCCAAGTCTTAGTCACGGGTTCAAATCCCGTCTTCCGCTCTCGTCGCCCTGTAGCTCAACAGTGGAGCAAGTGTCTTACAAACACGAGGTTGTAGGTGCAAATCCTACCGGGGTGACCAAACTTTGGGATTGTAGCTCAATCGGAAGAGCATCGGTCTTCGGAACCGAGGGTTGTGGGTATCTGCTAACGCAGACGCTAACGCGAACAAGTCCTACCAATCTCGCTGTGTGGGAATGTAGCTCAATGGATGAGAGCAAGGAGCTTCTACCTCCTAGGTTGTGGGTTCGAGTCCTACCATTCCTGCCAAATCTGGGTTTGTAGCTCTAACTGGGAGAGCGCCTGTCTTGCAAACAGGAGGTTGCGGGTTCAAATCCCGCCAGATCCACCTTGGGGCTGTAACTCAATTTGGAAGAGTATCTGTCTTGCACACAGAAGGTTAGGGGTTCGAGTCCCCTCAGTTCCACTGTGACTGAATCCGAAGCGGTCGAGGAGCTAGTTTGTGAATCTAGTGTTAGCGAGTTCGAGTCTCGTCAGTCACCCCAAATGGAAGCTACTGCTAATGGTTTAGCGATCTGTCTCGAAAACAGAAGTATAGCAGCGCTATAGGAGTTCGATTCTTCTAGCTTCCGCCTTGGAGAGTACGGCCAATGGTTGGCAAATCGTCTTGAAAACGATCGCAGTTCTGAACTTGGGGGTTCAATTCCTCTACTCTCCGCTAGCTATCTCTGCATAAGCCACGGCTGATGGGAGAGATAGTGAATTATGCGAATTCGGTGTATTTAAAAATCAATTTCGCCCCTTGAAACGTGTGAAGGAGCCACCCATGACGACCTGTCAATTCTTTCAATCTAAGCAAGCAGGGCATTTTGACTACACCCTGCGAAAGCAGACGGGTGGCCCTGGACAATATGCAAGGGTAATCGGTTATGTCGAAGCCTGTGATGAAAATTTCATCTTTGAAAATCGCGTCACTGGCGGCACAATTCCCACGGAATTTATCAAATCCTGTGAGCAAGGCTTCCGAGATGCGACCAGTGCAGGAGTCTTAGCGGGTTATCCTGTGATTGGGGTGAAGGTTGTCCTGACTGGCGGCGATTTCCATCCGAATGACTCCAACGATCGGGCCTTCCGTTTCGCCGCTTGCCAAGCCTTCTACCAAGGCATGAGTACTGCGGATGCGGTCATTATTGAGCCGATTATGGATGTCCGGGTAACGGTACCGAATGATTGTATTGGGGCCGTCCAAGGAGATCTGACAAAGCGCCGGGGCTTGCTGCAAAACATGAACAGCGATGGTAAGGAGACTGAGCTAGCGGTTCAAGTTCCATTGTCTGAGATGTTTGGTTATGCAACGCAACTACGATCGCTGACTTCAGGCAAGGGCAATTTTTCCATGACTCCGAACAACTATCAACCTGTACCCGCCCATGTTCAGGCAGCGTTGATTGCTAAAGCATAAACCTGACTTCTATTGTGTATAACTCCGTGCCCCCATTTGTGAAGCTTACATACGTCCCTCTGGAAGGGGTGATTGCAGGTTCGAGTCCTGCCGACGGCTGAATGCCGTCGTGGCCTAATTGGAAAAGGCACCTAGTATCAAACAGCTTTACTAACTTGCACGGAGTTCCCACGTCTGATGCCTGAATTTTGATGCCTGAATTTTGATTGAATGAGCCATGTTAAATATGTCTGGAAGGTGCCGCTGATGGTTGGCAACTGGTTTGGAACACCAGGGTAGGCTTTGAGTCTAGAAGTTCGATTCTTCCTCCTTCCGTCACTCCGTACCCTAACGAGTGAAGCTTACATACGTCACCCAGACTGTAGGTTGTAGGTTCGAGTCCTACTTACCCGGCCTTTCGGGTAATAGCTCAATTGGTAGAGCAGCAGAAAGTATATTATCGCTTTGCCTAACTTGTACGGAGTTTTCAAGATTAGTCACAACAAGCAAGGAACAACAAGGAGGTGAGAGCAATGCCAAATATCTTTGAAGTCGGTGGTAAAGTGCGCGATGAATTGCTGGGCTTAAAGAGTAAAGATGTGGACTTTGCCTTTGTTCTCACCTCTGAGGAAGCTGAAGGTAAGTCGATCGAACAAGCCTTTGAGTTCATGCGGGGCTGGATGCAGGAGATGGGGTTTCAAATCTTCCTATCCACGCCGGATTGTTTGACCATTCGTGCGAAGTTTTCTAATTCGAACCAGACCGCAGATTTTGTGTTGGCAAGGCGGGAGTTGAGTTATATGCCTGGAACTCGCCGACCGATCGTGGTACCTGGTTCCTTAGAAGATGATTTGCAACGCCGAGATTTTACGGTGAATGCGATCGCGCGATCGGAACAGGGTGAACTCGTGGACTTGTTTGAAGGTCAAAAAGATCTGGCAGACAAGATTTTACGGACGCCGCTTGATCCGATGGTCACGTTGGCTGATGATCCGTTGCGGGCATTACGAGCCGTGCGGTTTTCGGTTAAGTTAGGGTTTCGCATGGCAACGGATTTAGTCGATGCTCTGCACAATCCTGATTTGCCGGAGTTGATGGCGGTTGTCAGTACCGATCGTATCCGGGAGGAGCTCGCTAAAGCCATGAAAGCCGATACTTGGGCAACGCTTAAGCTATTGCAGCAGTTGCCAGAAGTGTTGGTGCGCGATTGGCTAGAACGGCCTGGAATGTGGTTAATGCCAACGGTAAAACAGTAAGTGGTTAACGCGGAGTGTATTTCTAAGAATATAGAAATACACTCATTAACTTTTCAATAATCAAAATAAATTGAATAACTAAATGAGTCACATCGATAGTTAACTTTGATTTCGTGCCCTAACCGTAAAAGCCTACATACTCTCGCATAACGATCCTAAGGTAGCGACATTCAGGCAACTGAACGAGCGACATATCGCCAAATCTCTCGCAGATGAAGCGATCGTGCCCACTGCCAAAACGGTAAGAGTGATCGTCAGTACAAACGCTTTTACAACTTGCACGAAGCTAATCTAACCTGATGTCTCTTGTTCAATAATTGCTTTGATTTCATCGGTATCGATATTGGCTTGCTCAGATTTGGGATAAATACTCAGAAGGATGATGCCGTCTACAGTTTGAAGATAGTAAATAAGACGATATCCACCACTTTTGCCTTTCTGGATGTCACTATTACGAATTCGGACTTTGAAGACAGCATAGCCAACATTAGGGATTTGATCGCCAATAATTTCAGCACTTTGAAGCTGCTCAATGATTGGCTGCACATCTTGGTAAATTCTGCGGTACTTTTTTGCCAATGTGCATAAATTTCGAATGAAACTCTTAGCCGCCTCAACCCGAATCATCGGCTGCTCAGTCATGCTCAATTCCTTCCCACATTTGCGAGACAGGCACCGTTTGTCCAGTCATCGCTTCATGCCAAGCCTGCCGAAAGTCAGATAAAATCTCTTCCTTCGTCATCAAATCAGTATCTGACTCGTCTTCCTCCGCAATCAAAACAATTACCTCAACGCGACCATTGATATTGAGCAGGGGACGATCGAGATGAATTTGCCCAGCTTCATTGATACTACCTGTGGCTTTCACTGCACGCATAATACTTACCCAAGTCTATCCTCCAAGATTATAGCGAGTTTCGCCAAGTGTTGCGGCATCGGGTACGTGAGGAACTCACCAAAGCTATGAAAACCGATACTTGGGCAACGCTCAAGTTGTTGCAACGGTTGCCAGAAACCTTAGTGCGCGATTGGTTGGAACGGACTGGAATGTGGTTAATGCCAACGGTAAAACAGTAAGTTGTCAACACAGAGTGTATTTTCAAAAATATGGAAATGCACTCATTAACTTTTCAATCGACCATACAAATTAAATCTCTAAATATGTTGTATCGATAGCTAACTTTAACCTAACCGCAAAAGCCTACATACTCTTTCCGACTCGTCTTCCTCCGCGATGATGGGGAAGGCTCATCTCTCTCCCTTTAGAATCTCGCTCGATATACCTTTTGGATGAATATTTGCTGAGTGGGCTTTGGTATTGTCTGGAACGACGGTAAGCAGCTTGGATTGCCTCTTACTGCATTCATTGCCGGAGGGCCTAGACATGACGGATGAAATCAGAAATCAACTCACAACCGCCGATGGAGTTCCCGTTGCAGATAATCAAAACTCCCTGACGGCTGGCCCCAGAGGCCCAGTAGTCATTTATGATTACGTTCTTCAAGAAAAACTGGGACACTTCAACCGCGAACGGATTCCTGAACGAGTGGTGCACGCCAAGGGATCTGGGGCATTTGGAACCTTTACGGTCACGAATGATATTACCCAATATACAAAAGCAAAATTATTCAGCGAAGTTGGTAAACAAACACCCGTTTTAGCTAGATTTTCCACCGTTGGAGGCGAAAAGGGATCAGCCGACGCTGAACGCGATCCTCGGGGGTTCTCATTAAAGTTCTATACGGAAGAAGGCAACTGGGACATGGTGGGGAATAACACCCCAGTCTTTTTTGTGCGAGATGCCATTAAGTTTCCTGACTTTATCCATACCCAAAAGCGTTGCCCTGCCAATAATTTGAAGGGTGCACAACCTCGCTGGGATTACTGGTCACTGAGCCCCGAAGCTTTGCACCAGGTGTTGATTCTATACTCCGATCGCGGCATTCCTAAAAGCTTCCGCCACATGAACGGTTATGGCAGCCACACCTACAGCTTCATCAATGACGCTAACGAACGGGTCTGGGTCAAGTTCCATTTCAAAACCCAGCAGGGTATCGAAAATTTAACAGAACAGGAATCCGCAAAGATTAAAGGTGAAGATCCTGATCACGCAACACGGGATTTATCGACCTCGATCGACCAGGGAGACTATCCCCGTTGGAAGTTCTGCATTCAGATCATGACCCAGGAACAAGCCGAAACCCATCCAGATAATCCCTTTGACCTCACTAAGGTGTGGAAACATGCGGACTATCCTTTGCTTGAAGTTGGCATTTTAGAGTTAAATCGTAATCCCGTAAATTACTTCGCAGAAATTGAGCAGGCCGCCTTCTCGCCCAGTGCGATCGTTCCTGGCATTGGTTTTTCTCCAGATAAAGTACTGATGGCACGGGTGATGAGCTATGCAGACGCTCACCGCTACCGTTTAGGCGTCAACTATCAACAACTGCCCGTCAATGCGCCCAAGTGCCCCTTCATGCACTATCAGCGGGATGGCTTCATGGCACTGGGTGACAATGGGGGCAGCGGACCAAATTATGAGCCTAACAGCCACGCTGAAGCGCCTAAACAGAATCCCCACTATGCAGAACCTGCTATGGATATTGGCATGGCTGCGATCGATCGCTATGACCATCGTGAAGGCAATGATGACTTCAGCCAAGCTGGAGATCTGTATCGCCTGATGAAGCCAGATGCTCAAGAGCGCTTGGTAGAAAATCTGGTGAACAGTGCTACAGGATTAGCTCAGGTAGAGCAGGACATCCAAATGCGACAACTCTGCCAGTTTTTCCGAGCTGATGTGAATCTAGGTCGTCAGGTGGCAAAAGCGTTGGGGATTAAAATCGATCCAGCCATGCTATCCGGTTTGGGGGATAAATCCATGAGCCACGCTAAGGTCTAACAAAGTTAACAAAATCTAAGTTAACAAAATCTAACCGGTTCAATTTGGACTACAAAGCTTCCAAACAGCTAAAAGCCGCTATAAATAATCTTGCGCAGTTACGGTGAGTAAGATTATCTATGGCGGTTTGCTTTATGATTTCCAGTAGGACACGATCGCGTCATGAGTGCATAACTGAGTCTCTCCCGTACCTAAAGTGAAATAGTGACACCCAGAAAACCTGATACCGTTATTCTGCTTGTAGCTTCCTTACCTACGGTGCTCTCTGAATATGCTTAACCCCCAACAGATACTCAGTCTTTCCACGATCGGGCTTGTAGTCCTATCCCATCCCGTACTTGCCGCAGATAGCCTCAAAACTGCCCCTGCTTCTCTGCCATTAATAACCCAGCTTAATCAACACAAAATGCCAGAACCGGAAGTCTCAGAAGCGAAAGTCTCAGAAGTGAAAGTCTCAGAAGTGAAAGCACCAGAGCTGATCACTATTCGTACTGGGAGTAAGATTGAGCAGTTTCAACAGCAGCGAGTAAGGCTTCTGGGACAATACAAGGCTAGTCGGCAGAAACCTAATCCCATGACTACTGGGGTCATTGGATTTAAAGGGGATTACATCACTGCAAGAATTTTTCTACAAGATGGAACTGAAGTGGGAATTAATTCCCCTATGATGAAGCAATCACTACGATCGGAAAAAGAATTTCAACAATATAACGAAAAAGTAGTTGAGGTTGTCGGTCGATTAGAAAGATTGGAAGATTCATCGGAAAATTCGAAATCATCGCTGTATATTGTCCTAGAAACAATTAGTTTGTCATTAGAAAAATAATCAAGGGGAGGTACTCGCCCATGAACCAAAATCTAACGGGCGTCACCCTCATCATTCCGATTGGTACTCAAGTCGTTAGCCAAGTCGCCCTTTCCAATCATTGCCTTAAGGGTACGGTAGGCGTGATTACCCAGGTTCCTACCGATGGGAACCATTCCTATCGCATCAAATTACCTACTGGCGTAGAAGTGAATCTAAAACGCCATGAATTCAGTATTCGGAAGCAATTCCAATCCGTAGGTATTGTGGATCAGTTAGCTCATTCCGATCTCACACAATACGTCATTTACCGCTGTATTACGGGCTCCCGTGCCTATGGGTTAGATGATGAGTTTTCTGATGTCGATCGACGGGGGCTGTATCTACCCCCTGCGGATTTGCATTGGGCGATGTATGGTGTCCCAGAACAGTTGGAAAATAAGGCGAATGAGGAATGCTACTGGGAATTGCAAAAGTTTCTCATTCTAGCACTCAAAGCCAATCCCAATGTGTTGGAATGTTTGTATTCACCTTTGGTTGAAACCTGTACCCCGATCGCGGCGGAGTTGTTAGAACTTCGATCGATCTTTTTGTCGCAGTTGATTTACCAAACCTATAACAGCTACGTTCTGTCCCAGTTTAAAAAAATGGAACAGGATTTACGTAATCGAGGTATGGTGCGGCCTAAACATGCCATGCATTTAATCCGATTGCTGCTGTCGGGGATTACGATCCTGCGAGAAGGATTTGTTCCGGTGCAAGTTGAAGATCATCGGGATGCATTGTTAGCGATTAAATATCAGCAAATGTCTTGGGATGCTGTCAATGCATGGCGGCTAGAATTGCATGGGGAATTCGATCGGGCCTTTCATCGAACTCGGCTCCCCGAACGACCAGACTACGATCGGGCCAATGCTTTTCTACTCAGAGCACGGCGATCGAGGGTTTAAGTTCACAGTGATTAGGTGTTGATAGAGGAATTTGCGATGATCTCGATCGAGGTTCAAGAAAAACTTAGCCAAATTGTGGCCTCCCAGCCCTATCCCTTGGTGTTTGCAACGGTGAGCGGTGCCCACCTCTACGGCTTTCCTTCCCCGGATTCTGATTATGATCTACGCGGGGTGCATGTATTGCCGTTGCGGGAACTTGTCGGCTTGCGTCCGGGACAAGACACGATCGAAGTCTCCCAACAGCTACCAGATTTGGAATTGGATCTCGTCACCCATGATTTGAAAAAATTTATGGGATTGCTTCTGCGGCGCAATGGTTATGTGTTGGAGCAGTTGCTATCGCCGTTGGTGGTCTATAGTTCGTCAGTCCATCGTGAGTTGTGCACGATCGCCCCAGATTGTATTACCCGCCACCACAGTCACCACTACCTTGGATTTGCCCAGACTCAATGGAAACTTTTTAGCCAAGGTCAACCGTTAAAAGTTAAACCGTTGCTGTACGTGTATCGTGTGCTGCTGACGGGCATTCATCTTATGCAGACGGGGGAGGTGGAAGCCAATTTGGTGAGTCTGAATCAGCGATTTCAGTTAGCTTATTTGGATGATTTGATTGCGCAGAAAGTAACTGGAACGGAAAAAGGAGACCTATCGGCTACGGATTTAGCGTTTCACCACCAGGAATTTACGCGATTACTGGATGAGTTAGAACTAGCCCGCGATCGGAGTTCCTTGGCCAATGAACCCACCGCAGAAGCGGCTTTGAATGATCTCCTATTACGAGTTCGCTTAGGTGATTCCAATGCCAGGAGCTAGGCTGTTGCCAGTGGTCTAGCTCCTAATTACAAAAAAATTCATATGACTAATACTCAGCGCTCATAATTAGTTAGTGCTTGCAAAACAATGAGCACCTCGAACATGACTGCAGAAGCTATCAGAGCGGCTCTAAAAATAATACTTTTCAGAATTTGCTTTGAGTTAATAGGAGTCCAAACTAGATAAAAAATAGCCGCAAATAGTAAAACACTAAAATTCAGAATAAATTCTAGAAAAGATGGATGACTTATAAAGTGTGGGTATGTTGAAATCACCACCAAAGTGCTGAAGAAGAGTAGTCCCCACAATCCCCACAATAAGACTGAGAATATAGAAATTTTCTTATCATTCCACCTAAGATAAACCCACTTTTTTGGGATTAATCGAGAGATGACAAAGACAATTGTGACACTTAAAAATCCAAGCAAAAAAAATGACATAGATGAGACTCATGATTATAGGTTAGATGGATCGATTCCCAACTCTCGTAACTTCGCGGCTAATCGCTCTGCCCGTTGGTGTTCCTGTTCTGCCCGGTGATACTCCTGTTCTGCCCGTTCATCTCCTGCCAAAAGTAAATTACCCGCACTATCCCACCACCGCAGCCAAGGCAAATTCTGATTGAAAAACACGCCCTGCCAAATGCCTAATTCAACGCCTAAATTGGGAATCGGATAATGGCCCCGATCGTTGGGTATTAACAATTGATAGCGATTTCCAACCAGTTCATAGACCTCAACCGACGCCCGATCTACCTCATAAATGGCATAGAACGGAATGCGAATGGCCTGCTCATAGACCCAAAACTTACCTGCTTTCGCTTCATCATTGGCAAAAGGGGAAGTCCGATCGCGTTCTTCGCTGCCGTCTCCAGAAACAAACTCGATCGCGATTAACGGCGCAATAATTTCCTTCCACATGACGTAGGAGCGTCGCCGTTCTCCGTTCAGTAAAGGGGGAACGTTCGGGACATAGAACCAATCCGGTGCTTCTGCCCCCCGCTCCGGCGGATCGACCAAGCGCCAATAAATCCCGCAATCCTGACCGATCGCGTATTGCCCATCCGGGTGCAGTGCCTCCAGTACCGGCTGAATGGAACTGGTGAGCAACAAACCCTGAGGATGTTCTTGAAAATTTTTCACGAAGGTTCCATCGGACTCGGGCAACTGCTTGTGATCCGGCAAAGATAGATGGGGCGGCGAGTTCGCGATCGTCATAGCTGTGACTCCACACAAGACAATCCATGGCAAGTTCGTTTATTCTAGCGCATTCCCCTTGGCTACAAGGCATCACGATCGAGGCCATTAAACATACTATGATTGAGCGTGGGCTAAGATGTATTGAGTCATATCATTTAACGTGATTAACTTGCCATAATCGGTTTCTGGAATCTCAACACCAAATTCCTCATTTAGCCCAATCATAAAATTGAGAAAATCATAGGAATCAATTCCTAGTCTTTCTCGAACGTCATCATCCTTGCCTAAAGCTTCTGGGGAAGAATCCGGAGCAATATTCTTCAAAAGCTTGAACATTGTTTCCTTAATTTGAGTTTCAGTAATTTCCATTCTTTCACCACCTCATTTATTAAATAATTAATTGATTTGTATTCTTACAGTTTCTCAGGCGATTGTAGATGCGTGTTGACTGCTTGCAAAAATCTTGCACCAATCATGCCATCGGTTGCACGGTGATCTCCTGCTAGCGTTGCGACTAGGACAGGACGAACATCAAGCATTCCTCGTTCTGCCCAAGGCTGCTCAGAAATTTTACCGAAACCGACTAACGCAACTTGCGGTGGATAGATCACGCCGTAGACCTTTTCGACGCCGATATCTCCTAGACTGGTCAGCGTGATTGTCGGATCAGACAGTTCAGAACTCCGTAGATGGCCTCCTCTGGTTCGTTCGATCAAGTCGCGCAGAACTGTCATCAATTCATCCAAGCTTTTGAGATCCGCATGGTGGATTGCAGGCGTGACTAATCCCCCTTGCCGTAGGGAAATCGCAAAGCCGATGTGAATGGCTTCTTGGACTTGAAGCTGGTCATCTATCCAATATCCATTCAATTCTGGAACGTCGGTTAATGCCTTGGCGACTGCTTTGATCAGCAGAACAACGGGTAAGATCCGTTCTTTTATCGATCGCTTCTGATTTTCCGCCTCTAACCATTGCAATGCATGACTCATATCGATCCGAGTTTCTAGATAGTAATGCGGAATATCGCGATTGGAGCGGGCCATAGCAGCCGCGATCGCGCGTCGCATTCCTGCCTGAAAATCAGTCGTAGTTGGTTTCGCTTCAGGCGGTTTTGCTTCAGGGGATGGAACGATGACTTTTTCTGCGGGCTTAGGTGTTAGTTTCAGGGCTTTTGCGGCTGCTTCTATATCAATTTGGTGAATAGCACCATCGGCTCCAGTTCCTTTTACCTGGGCTAAGTCCACGCCCAGTTCAGCCGCTAACTTGCGAGCTAGGGGCGAAACACGTAAGCGTTCTTCTTGAGGGAGTACTGGTACTGGAATTGTCGGAACTTCGAGTTTAGGAGGGGGGCTGGGTGTTTCCCGATCGGTGACCGCGATCGTTTCTTTTTCCACGCCATCTTCCAATTTCAATCGTGCCATTGGCGTTCCTACGGGCACCTTGGTATCCGGTTCCAGCAGAAGCTCTTCAACAATGCAATTTTCAAAGACCTCAATTTCCATGATGCCTTTGTCGGTTTCCACATCCGCAATGATGTCACCGGGTTTGAGAGAATCGCCGGGTTTGGCTCTCCATGCGACTAGGGTGCCAGTTCTCATATCTGCCCCTAAACTGGGCATCCGAAATTCAGCCATGTTTAGTCACCATCCTCCGGACTGTGTTGACGATCGTGGCCGCTTGGGGCAGTGCCGCTTGTTCTAAATGACTGGCATAGGGGATAGGTACTTCAGCCGCACAAATTCGCTCCACCGGGTCATCTAAGTCATAGAATGCTTTTTCCATGATGCGAGCGCTAATTTCGGCGGAGATGCTGCCACTGCGCCAGCCTTCATCAATAATGACGGCTCGATGGGTTTTAGCGACAGAGTTGAGAAACGTGGTTTCATCGAGGGGACGCAGAACCCGTAAATCAATCACTTCTGCTTCGATGCCTTCCTGGGCGAGCGTTTCTGCGGCTTCCAGTGCTTTGAACAAACTAGCACTGTAACTAATGAGCGTGACATCGCGACCAACTCGACGAACACAGGCACGATCGATATCGACTGCGCCCGCATTTGCAGGGAGTTCACCCTCCATGTTGTAGAGCAACGTATTCTCAAAAATGAGAACGGGATCGGGATCTTCCAGCGCTGTCCAAAGCATTCCACGGGCATCTTCGAGCACTGCCGGAGTCAGGACTTTAATCCCAGGAATGTGAGCATACCAACCTTCCAAACTATGGGAATGCTGTGCGGCTAACTGCTTACCTCCCCCGGTTCCCATGCGAATCACCAGCGGAATATTGAACAATCCACCGGACATATGCAGATAGGTCGCAGCCGTATTGAGAATTTGATCGGCAGCCAGCAAGCTAAAGTTAACCGTCATCACTTCCACGATCGGACGCATTCCGTTCAGTGCTGCGCCAATCCCGGCTCCGGTAAACCCTGACTCACAAAGCGGCGTGTCCATGATCTTATCAGCACCCAACTCTTGCAACAGTCCTTTCGTCACTCCAAACGCTCCGCCATACCGTCCCACATCTTCACCCATCAAGAATACGCGATCGTCCTTCAAAATCGCCTCTCGGATCGCGTCTCGTACCGCTTCTCGATAGGTTGTTTGAACCATTAGCGGTGGATGATCTGTACTGGTGTCAATCCCATAGTTCATGGTGTCCCCCTAGATACTTGGCTCCGAGTAGACAAAGCGAGTTAATTCTTCCACAGGTTCCCAGGTTCCGGCTTCCGCAAACGCGATCGCTTCGTTAATTTCTTGACGAATTGACTGTTCCATTGCTTCCATATCCATATTGCTGAGTTGTCTCTGTTCCTTTAACTGCTGCGTTAGCGTTGCAATTGGACAGCGTTGCTTCCACTGTTCCACTTCCGCTTTTTCTCGATAGAGTTCTGCATCGAACATGGAATGGGCACGGAACCGATAGGTCATGCATTCTAAGAAGAAGGGTTTCCTAGTCTCTCGGACAGCAGTCGCTGCTTTTTGGGCAGTTGCTTCAACGGCTAAGACATCCATCCCATCAACTGCCGCATGATCGATGCCATAACTGGCCGCTTTCTGAGCCAGATTGGTGACAGCGTGGGAGTACTTCAGTGCAGTGCCCATCGCATATTGATTATTTTCGCAAACGAACAAGACAGGCACTTGCCACAATGCTGCTAAATTCATCGCTTCGTGAAACTCGCCTTCCGCCATTGCACCATCGCCAAAAAAGCAGCAGGTGAGCCGCTTTCGATCGAGCTTTTTATCCGCTAAAGCGAGTCCTACAGCTAACGGCAAACCACCCCCAACGATCGCGTTGCCCCCATAGAAGCGATGCGCTTTATCAAACAAATGCATTGACCCACCGCGCCCCCGACAACAGCCCTCTCGCTTACCGAACATTTCTGCCATCACCGTATTCATGGGAATGCCACGGGCAAGGGCTTGACCATGTTCGCGATAGGTTGCCACGATCGCATCATCTGGGTTCAAGGCTTGCATCACGCCCACTGCAACCGCTTCTTCACCGTTGTACAGATGCAAAAAACCGCGAATTTTCATATCACTATAGAGTTCTGCACACTTATCTTCAAAGCGGCGAATCCGTAGCATTTGATAAAGAAGGTCGCGCAAATGTTGATGAGCATCAACCGCAGTCGGTGTTTGTGTTGTCCCATGTTTCTTCTTCATCAGCCCGTCTCCAATGTCGATAGATCGCCTTCCGGTAAACCTAATTCCCGTGCTTTGAGCAATCGGCGCATAATTTTGCCGCTGCGAGTTTTGGGCAACGATTCTTGAAATTCCAACTCTTTAGGCGCAACGGCTGCTCCGAGTTTTTGACGGGCAAATCCCAAGAGTTCTAGCTTGAGCGCTTCACTGGGTTCTTGTCCGGGTTTGAGGGCAACAAAAGCTTTAACTAACTCACCAATCATCGGATTAGGTTTGCCAATCACACCCGCTTCAGCCACGGCTGGATGCTCCATCAAGGCGCTTTCGACTTCAAAGGGGCCAACCATATGTCCCGAAGTTTTAATAATGTCGTCTTCGCGTCCCACAAACCAGAAGTAGCCATCCTGATCTCGCATGGCTAAGTCGCCCGTAATGTACCAATCTCCAACAAAGCATTTGCGGTAGCGTTCCTCATCATGGAGATAGCCGCGAAAGATTGAGGGAAAATCCGGTTTTAGGGCTAAATCTCCATCAATACTCGGTTGGGTAATTTGCTCGATCGAGCCATCTTCATGCCGGCGAACGATCGAAGCTTCTACCCCAGGAATGGGACGACCCATCGATCCTGGACGAATCGGCATCGTGGCATAGTTAGCAATCATGATGCCACCCGTTTCGGTTTGCCACCAGTTATCGTGAATCGGTAAGCCTAACTTTTCCTGTCCCCACACCACGGCTTCGGGATTGAGGGGTTCCCCCACACTATGGACGAGTCGCAGATGGCTCAAATCGTATTGTGTTTTCAGGTCGATGTCTAATCGCATTAATCGCCGAATTGCCGTTGGAGCTGTGTACCAAACCGTTACTTTTTGCGTTTCGAGAATGCGATACCAGCGATCGGCATCAAACTCCGCTTCGTCAATAATGCTAGTCACGCCATGGGTCAGCGGCGCGATGATGCCGTAGGACGTTCCCGTTACCCATCCCGGATCAGCCGTACACCAAAAGACATCATCAGGATGCAAATCGAGCACATATTTTGCCGTCATGTAATGGGCATAAACAGCTTTGTGAACGTGAATTGCCCCCTTTGGCATTCCTGTAGTGCCACTTGTGAAATGCAGCAGTGCCATATCCTCTGGCTGAGTGGGAGCGATCGTAAATTCATCTGCTGCCGCTTGCATCAACTTGGGAAGCGACCAAATCCCCGCGTCTAAATGGTCTTCGATATCTGCTAAAAGAATGTGCTGTAACTTCGGCAACCGATCGCGCAATGCTGCGACTTTCTGTTGGTAGAGTGCTGCGGTCGTCACTAAGACGGTTGCATCTCCCCGGTTCATGCGTTGATAAATTGGCTCTGGGCCAAAGGCAGAAAAAAGTGGACAAAAAACACTGCCATTTTTCAATGTGCCCAAGGCCGCAATGTAGAGCGCGGGAATTCGTCCTGCAAGAACAAAAACGCGATCGCCTTTGGCAACGCTGAGGGTTTTCAGAACATTCGCAAAGCGATTGGTTTGTGCATTGAGTTCTCGATAGGTAAAATCTTTGGTACTCCAATCTTTTGCCAGAAAGCGTAGGGCAGTCTGATCGGCTCGATCTCTCTTGGCATGACGGGTCAATGCAATATCAGCAATATTCAAGCCCTCAACGGTTCCTTGGAGTTCATTGTCGATCGTGCTCCAGGAAAATGTGCGTCGAGCTTCCTCGTAGTCTTGTAGATTCGGTTCTACTAACCAATGTTTGAAGGACTTTTCGATCGGACTCCAGCCCATTGTTTCACCTCACTTGTGGGATGAGGGACGGTCATAGTAGTAGGCTACTGGGCAATGATGAGGAAGTTGTGAGGATGGGATCGTTAAGTTCTTTGAGGACATTGGCTTTTGTCTTCGGTTTCTTTTTAGGATGAAATGGATAAAGACTCGATCGTTAGGGAATCCGCTATGACTATAAACGAACCGAGCACTGGGCATTCTTGTACCGAACAGATGAAGCACATCCGGAGCTATACTGGCAAACTCTCCACCGCCATCCCGGATGTCATGAAGAGTTTTTATGCGCTGAGTAAAGCATCCTCCGCTGCTGGAGCCCTAGACTCAAAAACAAAAGAACTGATTGCCTTAGCTATTTCTGTAGCGATTCACTGCGATGACTGTATCGCCTTCCATACCCATTCGACGCTGCAAGCGGGAGCGACCAAAGAAGAAATTCTGGAGATGTTAGGAGTGGCAGTCTTTATGGGAGGAGGGCCATCGCTAATGTATGCAACGCATGTGATGGAAGCCGTTGAAGAATTACAAAAAGCGTCTACCTAAAAGTTCTAAAGACCTTTCAGAGTGTGCTTTCAAAGCAGAAAAAAAAATTCGTTACTCGTTGATGCCCCACGCTTGATTGGCAAGCCGGGGGCAGTCTAGCATTGAGGCCATTCAACCGGACAACATACTACACCCATGGAATTGCGCCTGAAATGGAGGCGTGATGGGAGATGCGTGGATTTTTGAGAAATCCATCCTAGAAAAGTCTTGACGTTTTTGTACTACGCATACTACATTAATAGTGTCAGCCTGTTCAGGTCGTCAAAGCACTCAACTCAATCGATTTAAAAAACAGTCGATTAAAATAACCGATTCAGGAATCAAGGAGATTGCTATGTCCTTCACTTTACGAATGTCCGTTGCTGTCACAGTATTCCAAATCCACTGCCCGCAGGGAGAAAATGCTCAACCTCCCTGAATCTCAACCCTTGAAATTGTAAAGGTTTAAGCATGAGTGAACATCGCTTAAGTGAAATTGTCATTGAGCGACCTCGACGAGGAATGCGGATTCCCAGCCGTAAGATTACGGGTACCAAAAAGTTTCTCGATCGACTCACCCAAGAAGCGACGAATGATGGACTCTTAACGCCCTATTTAATCAAACCTACACGGAAAACGAAATACCTGAGCGATCACCTCGGCCCACTGAAGCGATTGCTACGATCGAAGGTGGGGCAATCGTGGAATCAAGTGAAAAGCGAACTCTACGATCGCTTAGATGCCAGCACAATGGTTGGTAGACATGTGCTCGATCATGTTGAAAACTATGTTGCTGAGAAGATAGAGTTTATTGATGGTCAGCCCTATAGCAAAGAAGGTAGACGTTGGTTTCGTGCTCGGTTAATTTGCGAGTTCCATGAACCTCAATTCTACGTGCATCCCGAAACGGGGTTGCTCTGCCTTGCAGAGAAATGTCCACCCTTACCCTCTCGCAGTCAAGCGTCAACGATTCCCGCTGACACCATTCCCATCGATCTCAATCATCGGTATCAAAAAATTAATGGCGTTTGGTATTGGGTCACTTTGGCAGAATTGCCGCCTAATTTGCCAGTTTGGGATGTCGTGGCAAAGGCGATCGTGCAATCATACTATTTCGGCCCACAGTACGCGATTCAAAAGCGTCAATGTAGCAAACAGGAATTGAAAAAATTGCGACAGCAATACCCTCAAATGAAATAGTACTGCACAGCCCTAAACCGCATAAGTTTCCAACTTCCAAAATGATAGAAAAGAGGAGGCCAAAAACATGGTTCATGTTCGATTTGAAGGTCGATCGTTCGACATCGCTGAAGCTAAGCTTGGCATTACCTCCAGCACCAGCAGCACCGCTGTCAAAGAACGCCTCGGCCAATATTTAGAAGTGACTCAGGAACGCCTGAGAGATTACGTGGTCGATCGTCGCCCCAGCGGTGACGTGATCATCCGTCCCGAAGCCGTTTACGGTTAATGCATCACGCATTAATGCATTATTAATCTAGCTGATGCACCATTAATCGTCGCGCCCCAATCCAAACAGCATACACACTACCCTGCTAAGGTAAACCCTGTGAAAACGGCTGTTTTAACTTGCGCGATGACCTAATCATAATTAACGAATTACTGATTGGATCATTAGTGATTGAGTGACGAGTGCTAATTTAGTAATTCCTTAAAGGTCATCGCCTCCTTTACCCATCATCTAGGAGGCTAACCATGCTCAGTATTTTTCTAACCCTCAAGCAACTGTGGCAGGTATTGAATACCCCGATCGGTATGCCAACTCATCCTGAAACCAATCCAGAATCGGGTGAGACGCCAACACCTGCCCCCATTCCGAATACATCAGAAGTTGTAGCAAACGTTGTAGTTCAGAATCCGATCGAAACTCCGAATGCTACAACCTCTGCTCAGTCGCTAGAGGAAACCCAGATGTCTAATGCGATCTCGACTCCGATGAACGCCCGTGAGCGGGACTTGCGCCTGGAAATTCTCAACACCCTTCTAACTACACCCCACCGCAAATTGGAAGCGGTGGCCGAAACTCACCAACTGATTAGCGAAGTTGATCCCATCTTCTACGGTCACTTGGCCGTTTGGTACAACCAGCAGGGGGACGTGCGTGACCACAAGGAAGTGTTTATTGCTCACTTGCTCGCCAGTGGCTTAGCGGAGCACCGTAGCGCTGGGTTCGTGATGCTGCAAGCGCTGCCCCCCTACCAAGTAGCGCGGGTGGTGGACTTTATGAAGCAAAAGCTGGGTAAATTGCCCCGATCGACCCGTACCGCTGTGCAGCAATATCTACGCAGCCGAGAAGCTAATCCCGCCCAGTTCGATCGGGCGACCCTGCGGGCACGCAAGGCCATGAAGCACCTGTACGCCAGCTTGCACATCAAGCCCAGCGAACGCGCCAATGCCATCCTGTTTGCTGACCAGCCTCCTGAGGATTCCCTCGCCTTTGTGCTGAAGCGATTAGCCAAGGCGGAGACCGCGCTGGAGCAGGCGCAAATCATTGTGGAGTACAAACTGCCCTACACCACGGCGGTCGGTGCCATTAAGCAGTTGACGCCGACGGTATTGGTTGCGCTGATTGATGCCATGTCGCCCCAGGAAGTCATCAATAACCTCAAGTCCCTCAAGGTGCGGGGTGCGATGGATAACCCGGATGTGAAAGCGTTAATTGATGCCAAGTTAGAAGCCGCTGCTTCCAACGATCGGGTATCGGCAATGAAATCCACTAGCGCGATCGACATGGCGGACTTGGATAACGAAACGGTAGCGCGATTGGAAGCGGTAACCAACCAGCAAATCAAACGGCGCGGTCGCATTACCCGATCGACGGGTCTGCTGGTGGACAAATCAGGTTCCATGAATCAAGCGATCGAAGTGGGTAAACGGCTAGCAGCGCTGATTTCCGGCATTACCGAAGCGGACTTATACGTCTACGCCTTCGACACTCTGCCCTACGAAATCAAAGCGGCGGGCAAAGAGCTAACGGATTGGGATAAAGCATTCCAACACATTCGTGCGGATGGCTGTACTAGTATTGGTTGTAGTGTTGCAGCAATGCAAAAACGCAAGCAAGTGGTTGATCAGTTCATCATTGTCACGGATGAAGGCGATAACACTAATCCCTACTTTACTGAAGCCTACGAAGCCTACTGCAAGGCTTTGGCAGTTAAGCCGGATGTCTTGATCGTGCGGGTGGGCGGCTACTGTGACTACGTGGAACGCAGTCTACGGGAAAAGAAAGTGACTGTAGATACGCTGGTGTTTTCCGGTGACTACTACTCGCTGCCGAACTTAGTGCCCATGTTGGCACGGCCTTCTCGACTGGAGCTGTTGATGGAAATTCTGGAAACAGAACTCCCTCAACGCGCTGCATGATTAAATTCGGCATCTCATAAAAATAGGGTTTTGGATTGACGGTTAAGTATCGTGATCCAAAACCCATTTTTGCTTGTTAATCAATTCCAATCTTTTCAGCAATTCAGTGAGACCAAATTGACTTGTCAATGCTACAAATCCAATTCTTGTTGTTGTTCTAAGATTTGTCGGCGATGACGGAAGCCCCGTCCCCGACGTTTTAATGGAGTCGTATTAGTCGGCGTTTGCACAGCCGATCGTTCACTTCCTTCCAACAACAGACTTGCTGCAATCCCAGCATCTTGAAACTGACGATCGAATGCCCCCCCTGACCATTGCTGACGGGATAGATTAATTGTTAGTAATGGAACCTGCTGACCCGATCGTTCCGCCACAAGATGCAATGTGAAATGGTTTAGCTGGGATTGCGTTTGAAATTGTTGGTTGATAACGTCACGGGCGATCGTACGAGCATTGGCTAGCAAATCACTCGGAACTTGGGACTCTGAAATGGGTAGAACAACAATCTGTTCCTGATGGCTGGCAGAGGTTGAGAGAGCTTGAGCCAGTCTAAGCACGGGAGCGAAGGGAGCCGCACTGGCTATGGGTAAGCGATGCACGAAACCAAAACACTCTAAACAGAGGAGCAAGATTACACTAATGATCAACCGCCCGATCGAGGTCAGTTTTGGGAGCTGCCATGGGGTACGTGGTAATCTGCGGCATCGTAATTGAGTCAGAAAAGTCATAATTGCTATTGTCCTAGTGAAGAGCTGGGTTGGGCGATCTATAAGTCATCCGAACGCTGAATTCTTAGGATACTTTACCTAGTTGACGCAAAATGGAGAGGGCGGCCAATCGACCCGTTTCAGCCGCACCGTTCATAAAACCGTAAAACGCATCACTCAAATGCTCGCCCGCAAATAGTAGATTCCCAAAACGAACCTCTTGTCGCTCCTCCGGTCGATCGGCCTCAATGTAAATAAATTCACTAAACTCCGTTAATTGACCGGGCTGAAAATTGGTATAGCCGCCCTGCGTGAAGGGATCGGTCGTCCAACTAGTGCGGATAAAACGATCGGTAGCGACATAGGTAATATTAGGAATGACTTGATTCATCAAACCAACCATTCTGCGACCTTGGGTTTGGGCAGAGCCAGATTGAATTGCGCTGACTTCACGACCGCCAAAGTAGAAAGAGAGTGCGCCATCGTTGCGCGGTTGCCGTTGGGTATCATCCCAGACTTCGGAAAATCCTAAATCAGTCCATAGTTCTGAACCGAACCCAAAGGGTTGTCGCCAGAGCTTTTGGCTAAACCCCGCTAAAATTTTTTCATTACTCCCCAAGTTCAGTTCCCGCATCATCTTTCGGAAGTTTGCGGGCAGTTCTACTTGAAAATTAATGTTTCTGGCAACGGTAAAAGGAACAGTAAAAAGAACATAGTCAGCATCAATGACCTGACCATTTTTAAAGGTTAGACGATACTGGTTTCCATAGGATTGAATCTGTGTGAGAACCATTTGGGTGCGAATTTGACCTGCAAGGGCTTGACCTAACCGATCGATAATTGCTCCACTTCCCTCCTTTACGACAAATACTTCATCGCTTGTACTGAGTAATTCAACACGATCGCCCTTTACGATCGGCAAGACAAATAGTAATTGCAATGCGCTGGAATTAATAGGTTCAACACCATATTCCGTGCGAATGGTATTTTCAATTAATTCCCGGATGAAGGGATCAGGAATCTTATTTTGGTGCAGATCCAGATACGCTTTAACGGACAGACGATCGAACTGCGGCGCATAGGTGTCAAAATCTTGATCTAGTAACCGAGCATCACGGGAAATCTGTCGCGCTAGAGGGCGTAGTTTATCAGCTACTTCTGCTTCGTAGCGTCTAGCGTTGTTGAAATAGTAGCCAGTGTGTGGAATGTCACCGATCGTAGGATCTTTTTGTCGATTAAACAGGGTTAAACCAAAGTCCTGTACCAAATCGAGCATGTCTTCGTGATCGGTGTTGATCAAGGAGCCACCCAAGTCGCTGACTAAGCCAGGGCCGATCGCTCCTGTCACAGATTGCATCCGTCCTCCCAACCGCGATCGTGCTTCGTAGACCGTTGCTGTAATTCCTAATTTTTTCAGTTGGTAGGCAGCATTGAGTCCCGCGATTCCGCCGCCGATAATAGCAATTTTAGGAGCATTCCCCCCTAGCGCCAAGGGTGGATGGGATAACAGTTGAGTGGTGAGGGCAGAACCCCCTGCGATCGTGGCAAGCTTTAGGAATTTTCGGCGTTTCCAAGATTGGGAGACGGAGACAGTCGTGGGAGGTTGGCCCTGGGCTTGAAGGTTTGCTTGTTGGGCTTGCAAAAATAGGCGAATCAGTTGGCGAAATGCTCTGGTATGCGCCATGGTAATCTCCTGGTGTGTCTTCTGGGGGGCTGGCTTGAGGTAATCATGACTAAAATATAGGTAACAACGGCATTGGTACCCGTTAATTCATGATAAATTTACGATCGCGCGCAATCACTACCCCATTGAGTAGTTCTCTGGAGACATTCACTGCATGGCTCATACTGCCTGTGAGTCGTTCACTGCATGGCTCGCTAGGGAGTCCCGACCAATACAAATGAGGCCCAATCTTTGGGATCAGGATGTTGTTGTTTCGCCTGTAGCATTGCCTTTCGCAGTGCTCTTGCTTTATTCGGCTCCGTCTTCAGTGTTTCATAAAAGGCTGTCATTAGCGTTGAAGTGGGGGCATCCGGTACCGCCCACAGCGAGGCTAATACAGTGGGAACTCCTGCGGCAAATAACGATCGGGATAATCCCACCACACCATCCCCCGTAATCCGTCCACGCCCGGTATTGCAGGCACTCAGCACCACCAGTTCCGCTTGTAACTTCAGGTTTAGCAGTTCATCCGCCGTCAAAAAGCCATCGGCGGTATTCGTGGGGGCAAGGGCGATCGCGCCGGGAAATCCGGAACTTTGGAAATCATCGAGTAAACCATGGGTCGCTAAGTGAATCAGGCTGGCGTTTGTCATTTGCTGGATGACGGTTGGTTCCGTAGCCTGTGCGCCTAATAGGGGCTGGGTTTGCAAAAGTTGACCGATCGACTTTGCTTCCGTTTCCGCTCCCGGCAGCGATTCCAATATCTCTGGCGTTTCATCGGTTGTCATCGGTAGCGTTGGCATTTGGGGATTTCCCACAATTAACGGTTGCGAAAACAAACTCCGTTTAGGCAACTGTTGCCGTTGTTGCTGGGCGAGGTCAAACACTTGGATCGAGGGTGCGGTGACGATCGTATGCTTCTCAATCAAATAAGTTCCATCTTTATCTTGCAGCGCTGCAAATGGTACTAGAAACAACGATTGCTGCGGGAGAAGTACCACTAAATCATCAGGCTTCTGGGGCAATAGATCCGCGATCGGTTGAATAAGTAAACGATGCAATTGCTGGAGCGGCGGATCGTTCTCCGGCGTGATTTGTTTCGCCACGACTCGAATGCCCCGACCCCGTACCCCGATCGCCGATCGACTATCCGCCACCAGATCGGAGAGCGAATGGGCCTGTTGCTGCCAATTCGGGCTCGCCAAAAATTGGGATTTGCGCAGAAACACTTCTCCTGTGGGCTTAATCACCCAAATCAACAGTTCGGATTCTTGATTTTTGAGGGCGGGATCGTTGCCCTGTGCCTTGGATTTATGAATTTCCGCCAGCATGGAATACTGGACTAACGTTGCGTTGTTTTGCTTGGCAATTTGCTTGATGCGTTCGAGGTTAGGCGGATTGTCGGTCATCTTTTGTTTGAGAGGCTGAGATCGCCGCTGTAAGAGTTCAGCAAAGGCCCGCGATCGACCCTGTTCTGAGACCTCCAGTGCTGCGCCGATCTGATTTTTTTGCACAAGCAATGACTGCAAATTCACATAGGGTACCGTTTGCGTGTCAAAGAGTGAAATTTTAAACGCATCCTGATTGCCTAGGCGATCGCGCAGGGTATCCCATAGTTGAATGCCATCCCGTAACGTCTTTTCTGCATTCGTTAAATTGCCATCCTGCATTCGCAGAACGCCCACATTATTTTTGACTAAGCCCTCCCCGCGCCGATTATTGCGGGAGGAAATATAGCGAAAATATTGCTGATACAGTTCCATGGCCTTGGCATAGTCGCCCTTTTGGAAGTAAGCCAAGCCCTCGTTACCCCGCAGCCCGTAGAGAATGTCGGCATCCTGAAGCTTATTCCACGCGATCGCCCAAGCTTGCTCATACAGTTCAATCGCCCGATCGTAATTGCCTAGGAAATACTGGGCTCCGGCAATATTCGCCAGTGCTTCCGCTTCGGTGCGGGGATCCTGGGTTTGTTGCGCTAATTTGAGCCGTTGGGTTTGGTAGTCGATCGCCTTGGCATAATCTTCCAAACCATGGGCGGCAATCCCTAAATTCGCCAAGGCCATTTTTTGCCCGACAATATCCTGCCCTTGCCGCACAATCTCCCATTGCTGTTGGTGCAGAGCCAGCGCCTTGTCAAAGTTACCCAATGCCTGTTGCACCATGCCCAAATTTCCCAAGGCACGCCCAACGCCGTTGCGATCGCCCAGTTTGCGCGCCAGGGCTAAGCGTTTTTGATGGAACTCGATCGCCTTCAGGTACAAATCGGACGCGAAATAGGCATTGCCTAAATTACTGAGCGCGATGGCCTCCGCCTTCGGATTCTGTTGTTCCCTTGTCCAACGCCAGTAATCCGTTAGGTAATCGATCGTGTCAACGTCATAGAATCCCTGCTGTGCCCGAAGCAAGCCCATTCCACCCAGTGCTAACCCTTCTAACTCGTGATCGCCAATTTCCTTCGCAATCTGCAAGCTGCGTTTATAGGCATTGATTGCCCGATCGAACTGATTATCCAGCCCCGCCGCGATCGCGTAATTCACCAACTCCCAGCCCGTTTTCCGGGAATCCAACATTTTATGAACGGGCAAGGGTTGAGCGGTCAGCGTGGGGGCGCTGAGTTCGTCCAACTCCGGACGCTGGATAAAGTTGGTTTTCAGCGGTTCTGTGGCGAAATAAGCCACCCCAATCTTTGTGAAATAAAAGCCCTCCCAAGGAATGGTATGCAAGGGCTGGTAAATCGAGAGGGGCTGCCGTTGGGCGGCGGTCGTAGCGGGGCGGGGTGCAGGCGCAGCCAAGATAGGCACATGAGAAAATGCACTGTGCAGAATCAGCGTACTGGACAGTGCAAAAGCGCAACGACGGAACAAGGACGATCGATTCATGGCGGCAGGTAAGGGGAAATCAGCAGGAATCTCTAGGGAAAGAATAGCTCGGGAGGCTTGACCAGTCATGCAGGCCCAGCTCTCTTTTACCAAAATGCCCTAGGGACTCCTTCTAATCTTCTAATCCCCTACAAAAAATCCGTAGAATGCCTTGCTCAAATCAATCATTCGTTGTTACGGAACAGTCCGGAGAGTCAAATTTACCAAAATCCTAGCTTTCATAGGTAGTCTCATCTCTAGACTAATCTTCATAGATCTATGCTTCTGGTGCACTGGGGTTCTCTTCGCAGGAGTGTTCATCATTGGTTTTCAGCTTCTCAATCAAGTCACTTTTCCGCAAAATATCACTCACAGAAATTACCCCAAGCAATCCATTCTTAATCACAGGAGCCCGCTGAGTTCGCGTTTGGGCAAATAGCTGTGCCACATATTCCACATCCCACTCTGGTTTGACTACTATACAGGGCTTCGTCATAATTTCATCAACATACATGGCTTGTGAGTCATAGCCTTGGACAATGACTTTGTCCATAATATCGATTTCAGTCACCATCCCATAGGAATCAGTATCACGGTGAAGTTCAACAAACAATGATCGTAAGTCGTTTTTCTTCATCAAGAAAATTGCTTCTGCAACCGTTGCAGATTCTTGAATTGTAATAACTTGTTTCGTCATAATTTCTTCTACTTTCATCATTTCTTACCCCTTTTTATGAAGGTATTCAGAGAATTAAGAAATTCAGACAGAAAGAATTGGATAAGTAAAGTCAAAAAAGTGGTAATGCCTAAATAGTACTGTTGTTTAACACTAAGCTAAGGGCGACATGATTTCGTAAACACGCATCGTCTTGGGGTTGTGGGCAAAGGCTGTGACTTTATAGACAATATCTGCTTCCGTCACAATGCAATAGGGATCACCAGGATGAAGAGGCTTGACTAGTAAAGCTCGCACTTTAGACTTTTGCATAAGGATAATCGCATCGAATACTGTTGCAAATCGTTCAATCATGATAGCTCGTTTTATCAAGGCGATTTCTACTTCGGCCAACTTCTTACCTCTGCCATCCAGTCATAACTACATTTCCCTTGGCCACACTAACTGTCTTACTGGCCGGAAACTGAGGGAATCTACAATACCCGATCGCTCTATCCTTTCCCTTTGCCTTTTGATTGTCTGCTTGCGGTTGTCTTAATTTAGTCACGATTGCTTACAATTCTCCTAGCATAGGCCAAATTGTGAACCAATCCCTACTAACTCATTTTGGGAGTTTGCTCGTTTGTATACTCGAATAGTTTGCAAATAATGTCCATGACTGTCACTATCCCGTAGGGATCGTTCTCATTATGAGGCTTCACAATTAATGCCCGTAAGCCTTTGTCTTTCATGAATTTGACAGTTTGAGCAAATAAACGTGCCATGTATTCTATGCCTAACTCCGGGCTGATCACTACACAGGGCTGTGTCATGATTTCGTAAACGTGTATCGCTTTTGGGGCATAGCCATGGGCAATCACTTTGTAAACGATATCCGTTTCTGTCACCATGCTGTAGAGCTCATTTTTGCTACGAGGTTTCACAATTAATACCTGTGAACCTGTTTTTTTCATCAGGTTTACGGCATCTGCTACAGTTGCGGAACTGGAAATGGTGACCACTGAATGGGTCATGATGTCGGCTGCCTGAATCATAAAAATTGTTCAAGTTCATAGTAAATCACTCGGAATCAGGACGGTTGCTCAAAGTTGGGTGGGATAAGGCTAATCATATTAGCTATGATTGGACAGAATGAGTTAGACGCTAACCCATTATTCTGACGGAGGATGGATTGGTGACTCCATCTAGGGGCATAGGCTTCTAATACCTGTTTATTGGACAGCCTGATCGCGATTAAGTAATGACAAGCTGACCGTGATGTTTTTAATTGATAGGGATCGACTGATCTTCTGGGAGCAGGGATTTAGAAAAAGATCGTAGAATTTTGAATGACAAAATGTTCTGTTAAGTTATCGTAATTGGGATACTTAACTGAGTCTGATTTTATACTGCTAGATGTCTACGATCGCAATTCACAATGATCATACCTACAATAGTTGATGGACTGCTTTACTAAATTCCTCATAGGGCTTTACACCAACTAGGGTTTCCACTAGTTGGCCTTGTTTAAAAAACATCACGGCTGGAATGCTGCGAATGCCAAATCGCTTCGCAACCCCTGAGTTACTGTCAAGATCTAATTTCAGCACCTTAGCGCGATCGAGGTATTCCTCGGCCAATTGATCCATTAACGGCGCAACCAATTTGCAAGGCCCACACCAGGTAGCGGTACAATCAACGACCAAAACTGATTCAGTGCTGATTAGAGTATCAAATTCAGCTTCATTTGCAATAAACGTAGCAGTTGCCATGGCTCTATCTCTTAAATAACAATCAACATGAGGCCCCTTGAACTAAGACCTCTCTAACTTAGCCAGATTTCCCGCTTAGCATTCCGTTGAGCGAATCAGTTGCGCTAGGATGGAAGAACCCAGCATGGAATAACTAATTACCATGACCGATACTCCCCAAAGCAGCCTCTCAGCCTGGGAACGCTTAGAACAAGGAAGACAAGCCAAAGCCAGCAACGGTGGATATGCAGGCTTTGGATCGCCCGCGTTTGGCCAACAATCGGTGAATGGTGAACTGGTCGCCGACCCGCAGGAAAGCCAAGTCATTGAACTCATTCGCCGTCACCATAAAGCTGGGAAATCCCTACAGAAAATAGCAGATTGGCTGAATAGCAATGGGTATTATACAAAGCGAGGTCAGCCTTGGCAGCGCATTTCTGTAAAACGAGTGCTCGATCGACTATATGGAAAGAACAAAACCCTGTCCGAATAGGAGTCTAGACTGAGAATTTTGAGGGCGGCTTTCCATTTTTTGAAAAATAGATCCCTTCACCTCAGCCTTTACCTTTCAAGAACCATTAGAGCATAAAATCTCATTCTCACAAAGTTTTTAGACTTTATTCTGTAACATCCCTCTATAATACACCTTTAAGTCCGCTCATAACGCCGAATAGATTGGAATGCATTGTAATAAAATGTTACAGATTGCTGGATTCGGGGGGCGCGATGGGGAATCGTGAGGGGGAATGCTGGGCTTGTGAACAAGGAATTGTTGCTAGATAAGAGTTGTTGTGTGTTTCACGCGAAGGTGCAGATCTCAGGTGTTGATAGAGTTGTTCATAAAGCAGGATGAAGCTGATGAATTCTTCCTTTTTCCTGGATTGGGTTCCTGATTTGACGGAAGCAATCGATACACAACCTCTAACGGTAACGCCAGAAACTCGGTTAGCAGACGCGATTGCTCTCATGAGCCAAGCCCAATCTCCTCCAGTAATGGCAACTATAGGGAATGACACAGAGCAGGGCGATACAAATCTAACAACTCTATATGTTTCTAAGCAAAGTATCCGTGGTAGTTGCGTTTTAGTTCTGCAAGAACAATTGCTACTAGGAATTTTAACTGAACGAGATATTGTGGGTTTCACGGCTCAAGCGATCGATGTGCAAACTATGACTGTGGCTGAAGTCATGGTGCATCCTGTGATTACTTTACCCCAACAATACCTACAGGATGTTTTTGCAGCTTTATTTCTGTTGCGGCGTTATCGCATTCGCCATTTACCGATCGTAGATGAACAACAACACATTATTGGGGTCATCTCCCATGAAAGTATTCGTCAAATCTTGCGACCTGCTAATTTGCTGCGGTTTCGTCGGGTAGCGGATGTGATGACCCAAGAGGTCATCCAGGCTCCCCTGAATGCTCCCGTTTTGCAATTAGCTACCTTAATGGCAGAACACCGCGTGAGTTGTATAGTGATTACGCAGCGGGATTCCGAGGGACGAATTCAACCGCTTGGAATTGTAACGGAGCGGGATATCGTTCAATTTCAAGCAGTGCAGATGAATCTGCTCACAACATCTGCTGAATTTGTTATGAGTACACCATTGTTTCTGGTTAAACCTGAAGATTCCCTCTGGACAGCTCACAAAGAAATGCAAAAGCGGCGGGTAGGACGCTTGGTGGTGTCTTGGAACTGGGGATTTAGTTTAGGGATTATCACGCAAAGTAGCTTGTTACGGGTTTTTGATCCGATCGAAATGTATCGAGTCATTCACAACTTGCAAACGATGATGGAGGCACAGGGTTACTCCCGATCGCCCCTAGAATCGCTTGACAACCGTTCGGGCAGACCTCGGGAGTCGATCCAAGTAATCAACAATCCCACAGTTCTGTTAGCTCAGATCCAAGCTGCCAAACAAGATTTGGAGGCACTTTTACAACCCTCGGATCTGACGCTAGAAGCCCAGCGATCGCGGTTATTAGCGATCTTAAGCATCCTAGAACAATTGAAACAGTCGATTGATGGCAATGATCCCGATCTCTGACTTGACGGTGCAAAAACAAACCCCACCTTGCTGGTTGCGCGAAGATGGGAGGCTTGTGTTTAATGAATTGTTAAGGCGATCGTAGTTTCGATCGTACCGACTGCGCGATCGGTCTGCTGGTTTGCATCTCCAACCGCCAAGCCTAAATCGTGAATTTAGACTTTGGAAATGAAATGCACCCAGAAATTGCCATCGGGGATGCAAAGGCGTTGGATTAAACCGTAGGAGTAATGAACAAATTTGCCTTTGGTGTCAAATTCCCAGGCGTCGTTGGAATCGTAGCCCCAGGAATACCATTCCCCGTAGGGATCATGGACAATAAAACCGTATTCGTCATACCCCGTTAAGACCACGATGTGACCGAAATTGGTAAAGTAGCCATGGATGACAGCGGGTTTGCCACTGGCGAGCCATGCTTTGACTTGATCAATCTTGGCGTCGGGGCGAAAGTCATCGCGGCAACCGTAGGCTTCCACAATGCGGGCCAGATCGTAGGGACTGTGACGACTGAGGCGATTCCGTTCAGCGTAGTCGTACAATTCATCTTCAAACTGGCCAATGTCACTTTTGCGCTGGACACCTAGGAATCGCAAACACATGGCGATCGAGGTCACATTACAGGATCCGTCGGGATTTAATTCGTTATCCCGTTGAGATTTGTAGGGAATGTCCAGTTTGGTGCTGGGGGGCAATACCGCCGGAAAGGACAGTTGACTATCGTTACGAATTTCGACATGTTTGCTAAAGACATACCACTGCGTACTGTCTTTAAAAGGGTTAACAAACGTGCAGCGCAAGTGATCCCGCTCGATCGTAAAGGAAGCCAGTTCAAATTCTTGGTTGGCTTCGACCTTGGCTTTGTGATCTTCCGGTAGCTCAGAAGATTGAATGGGTTTTTTCTTAAATGTGGTGGTGGTGACGGTGCGGAGGATGATTTTCATAGACGTTAGGTTCTGAAGGTATAGACAGCACAGGAAATCGCCCTAGCGCTAGCTATTTGTATTCTAGGTAGGTTGACTTGGGGAAGACGGAGAGTAGATTCACGGGAGTCCGGGCCATTTTCGGAAGGCAGAGATCTCCTGCGATCGACTGAGGGGCAGAGCCATAGGGTAAACTAGATGGGTTTACGGACTTGATGGATTGATCACCGGAATGGCTACGATTGACCGTTGCCCCAGGTGATTCATCCCTGAGTCAAACCCTTTAGTCGAACCCCTGCGTATTTCCCTATTATGAATGCCGTCGCCCAGTTGCAAACCCGTCTTCAACAAGCCCTCGTTGCCGCGTTTGGGCCAGAATTTGCGGACACCGATCCCCTCCTGGCAGCGACGAATAATCCTAAGTTTGGGGATTATCAGGCTAATGTGGCCATGTCCTTAGCGAAAAAGCTGGGCAAGCAACCGCGTCAGGTAGCCCAGGAGGTCATCGATCATCTAGATGTGGCGGAGTGGTTTGAAACGCCGGAAATTGCGGGGCCGGGGTTCATCAACCTGCGGTTTAAGACTTCCTATTTGGAAGCGAGTTTGCAGGCCATGCAAGCGGACGATCGGCTGGGAATTGCACCCACGCAGGCACCGCAGCGGGTGATTGTCGATTTTTCCAGCCCTAACATTGCCAAGGAAATGCACGTCGGCCACCTGCGATCGACGATTATTGGTGATTGTATTGCGCGGATTTTGGAGTTCCAGGGCCATGATGTGCTGCGGCTGAACCACGTGGGCGACTGGGGCACGCAGTTTGGCATGTTGATCACCTATCTGCGGGAAGTGGCTCCGGCGGCACTGACCCAAGCGGACGCGATCGATCTGGGGGACTTGGTGGCGTTTTATAAAAAAGCCAAGGCGCGGTTTGATGAGGATGAAACGTTCCAACAGGCGGCGCGGGAGGAAGTGGTGAAGCTGCAATCCGGGGCGGAGGAGACGCTGCGGGCTTGGAAGCTGTTGTGTGATCAGTCCCGCCGGGAGTTTCAGGTGATCTATGACCTGCTGGATATCCAACTGGAAGAGCGGGGCGAATCGTTTTACAATCCCTATTTGCCTGCGGTGGTAGCGGATTTGAAAACGACGGGCTTATTGGTTGAGGATCAGGGCGCACAATGCGTTTTTACCGAAGGGTTTACGAATAAAGAAGGACAGCCGTTACCGCTAATTATTCAGAAATCTGACGGTGGATTCAACTACGCGACAACGGATTTGGCCGCGATGCGCTATCGCATCGGCACAGACGGAGCCCAACGGATTATTTACGTGACTGATGCCGGACAGAGCAATCACTTTGCCCAGGTGTTTCAAGTCGCACGGAGAGCGGGTTGGATTCCGGAGACGGTTGAAGTGGTGCATGTACCCTTTGGCTTGGTGCAGGGGGAAGATGGCAAGCGTTTGAAGACCCGATCGGGCGATACGGTGCGGCTGCGGGATCTGCTGGATGAGGCGGTGGAACGGTTCCGGGCCAATTTGGATGCGAAAATTGCCGAGGAGGAAGGCCGCGAGGAAACGGAGGAATTTAAGGCGCAGGTGTCCCAAGGGGTGGGACTTAGTGCGGTGAAGTATGCCGACCTGAGCCAGAACCGCACGAGCAATTATATCTTCAGCTATGACAAGATGCTGGCGGATAAGGGCAATACGGCTCCCTATATGCTGTATGCCTACGCACGGGTGCAGAGCATTAGCCGCAAGGGGGACATTGATTTTTCGGCGTTGACGGCGCAGTTACAATTGCAGGAAGAGTCGGAGTTGATTCTGGCGAAGCATTTGTTGCAGTTGGAGTCAGTGATTGCGCAGGTGGGTGAGGATCTGTATCCCAATCGGTTGTGTCAGTATTTATTTGAACTGAGCCAGAAGTTTAATACGTTCTATGATGCTTGTCCGGTGTTGAAGGCGGAGGAACCGTTAAAAACTTCGCGGTTGGTGTTGTGCGATTTGACTGCCCGATCGCTCAAGCTAGGGTTGTCGCTGTTGGGGATTCCGGTGTTGGAACGGATGTAGTTCGATTCTCCTAATTCCCTTGCTCCTCACCCTAAATTCCTCTCCCAGTGTGGGAGAGGGACTTTGAATGGATAGTTCGATCGGAATTAATTTAATGCCGGATGTCTGTTCGGTTCCCCCCTTAATAAGGGGGGCTAGGGGGGATCGAAATTAGGGTTATTGAATGATTTTTAACTGCGTTATCTGAAAGCTCCCAATTATTAATTGTGCAATTCCATGCTGAGTTATCTGAAGGGCAAAGTTGTCTACACCCAAAAAAGCCAAAACAATCGCGTGGGTCTGACGATCGAGGTGAATGGCATTGGCTATGATTTGCAGATTACGACGCGCCATTGGCAGCAGTTGCCTGCACCAGGGGAAACAACGCAGGCGTTTTGTCATTTGAGTGTGCGGGAGGATCAGATTACGTTATTTGGTTTTGCGAATGCGGCGGAGCGGGATTTGTTTCGGCAGTTGATTAGTGTGAGTGGCATTGGGCCGCAGTTGGCGATGGCGTTGTTGGATACGTTGAGTTTGCAGGAGTTGGTGCAGGCGATCGTCAATGGCAATACGCGACTGTTGTCCAAGACGCCGGGGGTGGGCGGCAAGACGGCGGAACGGATTGCGCTGGAACTGAAGACGAAGCTGGCGGAATGGCGGCAAAGTTCTGGGTTGTCGATGCAGCCCGGTTCGGGGCCGGTGGCGTCGATTCAGGAGGATGTAGAGATGACGCTGTTGGCGCTGGGCTATACGGAGCGGGAGATTACCCAGGCGCTGACGGCGGTGGGGCAGAGCAGCACGCTATCCAAAACGGCGGATGGGGAGGAGTGGATTCGTTTGGCGATCGCTTGGTTAAGTCAGTAAGGGCTGAGGGTTTCGGCTGGGATACGGGTGATAAATGATACGCGATCGTGGGTTTTAAAATACGGATTGACAGTACCCTCCTTTATTCGTAGGGTGGTTTCTTAGAGCGATCGCCATGGACATCCTTCTTTCGCGAGACGGTTTGTTATGAAGCATGGGGTCGCTGGGTTCCCGGAAATTTAGGGCACTACTCGGGATTGGTGGCACAACCCCAAGTAGCTATCCCCCTCGCTGAAAACAGCAGCAAGGAGGCTTGATGAGGATTTTAACATCTGACCGAGCCACTCTTGTTTGTGATGTCAAACGGGGTGGCTCTAAATTTT